>RFIY01000035.1 GCA_003695505.1 Candidatus Dadabacteria bacterium
CGCGGTATCGTGCGCGTATATTCGAAACCGGGGGCGAGTTGCAGGTGATCACGGTCGTCGAACGCCAGCGGCGCCGTGGGGGAGGTATCCGCCGGCCAGAAGTGCCGGTAGGCGCCTTCCAGCTTCAGGATCGCGCCGCGCACGGTCTGGGTATAGGTCAGACCGGCGTGCGTTACCGTTTGCAGCAACATCGTTGCCGGACCAGCGGGCGGCACGAACAGGATCGCTGGCTGCCCGCGATCGACGTGGTGAATCGCCTGCAGGCTCAGATCGGCACCGCGAAACGATTGCGACCAGCGCAGCGCCCCCTGGGGTGCGAGCTTATGGTTGCTGATCGTCCCGTTGGTCTCGATGATGCGGACCCGCGGGTCGGGGTCGAGCGATCGCAGAAAGTTGAACCGTGACCGTGGCGACGGCTTGAGCGGACGCACGACCATGGGCAGCGCAAACAGCTCCAGCAGCCCGTCTCCGGCATCGACAGCAAGCCGGACCATCGGCTCACCGACCTTGTCGAGGTTCTTGAAATCGCTGTCGAGGTTGCGGCTGTTCAACACGTCCGCCGGGTGGAAGGCCTCGGTCGCGGTCCAGTTGACGATGTCCGCACCGACGCGGAGGCGAACCGGTCCCGACTTCCACTCAGCCCACAGCTCCTCGATCCAGGCGTAGCTGCGCTGCTTGTCAACCGTGTCGACGCGTCCCGCGACGCGCATCCGGGCCGACCACGGCCGTTTTTTCAGGCGCGCTTCGACGCGTCCGAACAGGCCAAGACCGTAGTCGGTCGTCGCGGCATCGTCATCGGGCAAAAACCCGCGCGCCTCCAGCGCAACCTGTCCCCGACTGGACAGTATGAGCGACGCGGCACTCGCCACATGCGGCACCAGGCAGGCGATCGCGAGGCAGGCAAGGCTCGTGCGGAGACTCATGGATGCACCTCAGTCCGCCAGCGCATCGACGGTAAAGTCATCGGGGTCGAGATCGAGAAACAACTGCCGCGATGTCCACGTCATCACAGACTTCTTGCGCGTCTGGACGTTTTCCATCGTAATCTGCCCGGCACGCCAGAAATTGCGATACTGCTGCGGCTGCTCGAAATGGGCCACCTTCAACAGATCGCCGCGCCGGTCGTAGTATTCCGTGCGGATCGGCAGGTGAAATTCCTGGTCGATCCAGACCTTCATCCGGCTGTAACCGCTGTACCGATTGACCGGGACCTGTTCGATGATCCAGGTGTTGCGGCCATTGACGACCTCGTCGCCGAGGTAGCGGTTGCGGTACTTTTCGACGGCGCGGGAGCCGAAATCCTCGTAGGAAAATTCCGAGCCCATGAACGAGCCTGACTGATTGGTTGCGGCAATTCGCTTGACACGCTTGATCGCCGGCAGGTACAGCCACTGGTCGTCATTGCCCTTTGGGTGCGACCAGGTCAGCAGCTTCGTGCCACGCACATCCGTCGGAAACACGAACTCGAACAGCGAGCGATCTTCACCGTTTTCGCCTTCGAGGATGGTGGCATTCATCTTGCGCACGACCTTGTCACCCTGTGCATTGAGCAGCACGAGTTCGAGCTCGGACCGCTCGCCTTTGAATCCGTCATCGGCGTGCTCGACGAGCGACGCGATTTCGTTGCCTCGCTGAACTGCATCTTCAGCCGGCGCCTCCGCGCGTACAACGAACGGTGACGCGACAACTGTTGCCGCGAGCATCAGCAGAAATTTGCGGAACATGGTCAACCTCCTGTGGCGTTGGGGATCTGCACGGGCAGATCGGAGAGATAGTCCAGGGCCATTCGCGTCACCGCCCGCAGGGACGGCTCGGCATCCGGGGGATCGTTTTGCAGCGTGTGCAGGATGGCCAACGAATAGATCGCACCAAAAAACATCAGCGCGAACGCCTCCGGATCGCACACCGGGAACCGGCCCTCGGCGATCCGCTCCCGCAGAATCTGCACGAGGCGGTCGAATGCGACGAGCGGAGGCGGGGCGTCAGCGTGCGCCGCCCAGACCTGCATGGACAGCGGTGCCACTTCTTTCATGAACGCGTAGGCCGCGCACGCAATGTCGTACAACCGCCCGGAGCTGAGCTGTTCGAGCCCCTCGGTGTCTTCGAGCAGGCGCACAAACGGCGGGATGTCCTCCGGGGGGCGCATCGCCTCGGCAAAGAGGCGGTCCTTCGTGCCGAAGCGCCGAAAAATCGCCGGCGCCGAGATGCCGGCGCGTTCTGCAACGAGGTCGACGCTGGCCGCCGCGCCGTGCTCCAGGAACACCTGGCGCGCAATTTCGAGTAGCCGTTCGTCACTGATCTGGCGGGGACGGGCCATCCTGCCTCATTAGTTAGTGTTGCATAACTAACTAATGTATCAGGCCCACAGCGATTGCACAACTCGACGCGACCACACCCGCGGTCGCGATGTTCGCTGCATCTGCGATGATGCCGATCGCTTGCCTGCCCTTGCAACGACGGGTAGCATTAAGGGCATGCAAAAAGCCACCGTCGAGGTCATTGCGCGACATCCCCTGTTCCGCAAGCTGTCGCAGGCGCAAAAAGCGTCGTTGCTGCGCTGCATCGTCGAAGAGTCCGTCACGGCCAACACGCTGATCTATCAGGAAGACAGCCAGGGCGACAGCATGTATGTCGTGATCGAAGGATCGGTGCTGCTGCAAAAGTATGTCGATGGCGATCCTGTCCCGGTCATGCGGCTGCGCCCGCGTGAGACCTTCGGCGAGCTGGCCGCACTGCTACCCGGCAACCGTCTGCTGACAGCGAAAGCGATCGACTCGGGTCTGATCGCGCGGCTGTCCCATGCGGCGCTGCAACAACTCCAGGAGAGCGATCCCGCGACCGCGTACGCCGTGCGCAGCCGCCTGCTCGAGCACTTCCTGCTCAAGGTGCGGCATCTGCAGCCGGTCTGGAACGAGCTGCTCACGCAGGCGGTCACCGCGCTCGACGGCCGGATCGTCGGCACCTGACCCTCAACTGCCGCACGGTTTCCGCCGATATCCATGGCGGAGGCCGAAGCCCATGGCACGACGTTATCCCTGGCTCGTCGAAGAACCTGAAGCCGGCTGGCTGGTTTGTCCGGATGCCGTGCATGTGGAATTGCGGCCGGAGCCGAACGCCGGCAATCGTACCTGCACGATACCCCCACGTGGATTTGCCGGCGTCGTCTGCCCGGTACCCCACTCCTTCGCCCCCGGACGGTATCGGCTGCGTTTCCTGGATCTTGCCGACCCGGGTGATCTGCGCATTCATCTGCTCGGCACCGCGCGGATTCGCAAAGGGCTGTGGCACGCCGTTCTGACCGGCGCCGATCCGAGCGAGCAACAACGCTTGCGGATGCGCGCCCAGGCGGCGATCCTTGCCGTCTGGCAAGCACTCGACGGCCCCAACGCCGTGAACCGCTTCTGCCGCGTCGTCGCTCCGACCGTCCCCCAGGTCGCCGGCTGAGTCCCGCGATGGCGCTCCTGCAGCGCACAACCCGTACCGTGGCAGCGGCACGATTGTTGGCGGCCCCGCCCTGAGCCGGGATCCAGCCGCCGGCCCCCCCCTACGAGAGAGCGCCGCTGCTGACAACCCCGGGCGTAACAGCGGGTGGACCCCGGATATCCGTCTGCGACGGATTCCGGGGCGACGAGTGGAAGTGCAATGGTCTCGGGGAGAACTCTCCGTCACTTGCCGCCGCCGCGTTTCCATGCTTGACAACAGGAGGCGGAGTGATGGATACCGGTATGAGCCTGTTAGAACAGCGACTTGGAAGAATGCGTCGCTGTCGGCCACCGCGAGCAGAGCCACCCGAGCTGCGCCGCTCCCTCTTTTGGTCGCCCCGAACCTGATCCGGGGTCACCCGGCCGGCCGAAGGCCGGACGGAACCCTACCGCAACTCACATTCCCCGCGTAGCGGCGCTTGCGGGTTGTCAACGCCATTTCGGTGCGTATATTCCGCTTATGAATCCCACCGCCACTGACCGGAGCGCGATCGAGCGTATGCTGCGTGTCCACCTCGAAGGACGCGGCATACGCGATCCCCGTGTATTGCACGCGATGGCGACCGTGCCGCGGGATCAGTTCGTGCCCTCGGAGATGCGTGCGCACGCCTGGGACGATGCGCCGCTGCCGATCGGCCAGGGGCAGACGATCAGCCAGCCCTACATCGTCGCGCTGATGACCGAGCTCGCTGAAATCGAGCCTGGAGACCGTGTCCTCGAGGTCGGCACCGGCTGCGGCTACCAGACGGCGGTCCTGCTGCAGTTGACCCCGCATGTCTATACGATCGAGGTCCGCCCGGAGCTGGCCGAACAGGCACGGCGGCGGCTCGAACCCCTTGGTCTGCCTCCCGATCACCTGCGCGTCGGAGACGGATCCCGCGGCTGGCCCGAACACGCGCCGTTCGATGCGATCCTCGTCACGGCCGCGCCACGCACCGTGCCACAACCGCTGCTCGAACAACTGACGCCCGGCGGGCGGCTGGTCATCCCGGTCGGCGACGAATTCAGCGGCCAGCAATTGCTGCGCATCCGCAAGGATCAGGAAGGCGGCTTCGCCACGGAATCGATCATTCCGGTCCGCTTCGTGCCGCTCATCCCCGAAAAGCAGACCGACTGAGCCGCGGCTACCGCACCGCGACGCCGACGATGTGCGGCGCGACCCAGAACAGCGGCGACCAGAACGTCCTTCGCTCGTAGCGAACATTGGCAAATCCGGCCTCGTCGATCGAGCGGCCCGTGTCCCGGTCGGTCTGGCAGCCGTCGAAGACGATCGCGTGGGGCCGGTGCATCGCGCGCTGCGCGACTGAGACAATACCGGCCTTCGGCGCCGCGACATGTTCGATGAAATGAAACCGGCCGCCGGGCTTCAGGATCCGGCGGACTTCAGCAAGAACCTGTCGCGGATCGTTGACGGAACACAGGACAAGGGTGCTGACGACGTGGTCGGCTGTTTCATCCTCGACGTCCATCTGCTCGCCGTGTACGCCACGGATGTCGACTTCGACGCCCGCTTCGGCCGCAGCCGCGCGCAACCGGTCATGCATCGCGGGATTGGGTTCGACCGCGATCACGCGCTGCCCGGGCCGGTAGTAGCGCATGTTCGCACCGGTACCTGCACCAATTTCGACAACCGTACCCGAAACTTCCGCGAACATCCGCTGCTTGTCGTCCCCGTACATGCGGTCCATCGTCGGTTCGATACGGTTCAGGAACCATGCGTGAAACCGTTTACCAAACGGAAGCGTCTCGGGCGTAGTCATCGGCATCCTTCCATTCCGGCGATTTGCGCTGTCTGCATTATAATGGCTGGCAACATGGACGGTCGGCAGCGCCTGAGGTTCCGGCCGCGCAGGATTACGCTCAGGGGAGATACGCATGAATCCGACCGACACCGAACGCATTCGCCGGCGCGAAAAAGTCGTACCGGACCGCGTGCCAGGTTTCATCGAGCGCTGGGGACGTGGTCCCTTTGTCGCTTCGGCAATTGTCCTCTGGGGCGCCATCGCAATTCTGGCGGCCCTGTGGGACTCGCGCTGGTGGTGGATAGCTATTCTGGCCGGGCCGTATACGATCGCCGGTTTCCACGACATGATTCAGCGTGCGCATGCGATCCGCCGCAATTTTCCGGTGCTTGGCCGCATGCGTTATGTCCTCGAATCGTTACGTCCGGAAGTCCGACAGTACTTCATCGAATCCGACCAGGAAGAAACACCGTTCAGTCGCGAGAAGCGCGCGATCGTCTACTCGCGGGCCAAACATGAACTGTCGACGCTGCCGTTTGGCACGCAACGCGATGCCTATCGCATCGGTTACGAGTGGATCAATCACTCCCTGAATCCGAAGGTCTCGCCCTCCGTCGAGGATGCGTGCGCCTACAGAGTCCCCGTCGGTACGGGACGTTGCACCCAACCGTACGCGGCTTCCCTGCTCAACGTTTCGGCCATGAGTTTTGGCGCACTCAGCGACCGGGCCATCATTGCCCTCAATCGCGCCGCGCGCAAGGGCGGCTTTTACCACAACACGGGCGAAGGCTCGATCAGTCCCTATCACCGGCAGGGTGGTGACCTGGTCTGGCAGATCGGCACCGGCTACTTCGGCTGCCGCACACTCGATGGTCGCTTCGACCGCAAGATGTTCGCGGCCAAGGCTGCGCTCCCCGAGGTCAAAATGATCGAGATCAAACTGTCTCAGGGCGCAAAACCCGGTCATGGCGGGATTCTTCCGGGTGCAAAAGTCACGCCGGAAATCGCCGAGATTCGCGGCGTCCCGGTCGGGCAAGACGTCGTGTCTCCACCTGGTCACACCGCATTCTCGGGCGGAGAAGGGCTCCTGGAGTTCATCGCGGATCTTCGCGATCTGTCAGGAGGAAAACCGGTCGGGTTCAAACTCTGCGTCGGCAGCCCGGTCGAATTCCTTGCACTCGTACGCTTGATGGATCGCACCGGTCTCGTCCCCGACTTCATCACGGTCGATGGCACCGAAGGCGGCACCGGCGCGGCGCCGCTGGAGTTCGCCAATTCCGTTGGCATGCCGCTCGTCGAAGGGCTTGCATTCGTGCACAACGCACTGACGGGGGCGGGGCTGCGCGACCAGATCCGGCTCATCGCCGCCGGCAAACTGACGACCGGCTTTCACGTCCTGAAACTGCTCGCGCTGGGCGCCGACTTTTGCAACGCCGCGCGGCCGATGATGTTTGCGCTCGGTTGCATCCAGGCACTGAAATGCAACAGCAACCACTGCCCGGTCGGCGTCGCCACGCAGAACCCGAAGCTCGTCGCCGGACTCGATATCGAGAATCGGACCGAGCGTGTATACAACTTTCAGCGCGAAACCGTTCATTCGGTTTTCGAACTGCTCGCAGCCGCCGGTCTCGACGCACCAGACCAGTTGACGCCGCATCATGTGTACCGCCGCATCGCGACCGCAAAGATTGTCAGCTTCGCCAGCCTGTATCCGCCAATCGAACCTCGATCGCTGGTCGACGGCAAGGCGTCCGACCACTGGCGTACCTGGTGGGAGGTCGCCGCGCGGGAGCGGGTCTGACCGCCGACCCGCCACACGGTAAACTGAAATTTTGAACCTGCCTGATCATGAAGAGTTGGCCATGTCTACACCACTGACACGACTTCAACTGCTCCAGCAACTCGCGCAACCGGGCGAGCCGATGCTGCTGATCGTCCTCGATGGCGTCGGCGGCCTGCCCCAGGCCGGCAAGACCGCGCTGGGCCATGCGGTGACCCCGACGCTCGACGATCTCGCGCGCCACAGCAATCTCGGATTGATCGATCCTGTGTTTCGCGGCATTACGCCGGGCAGCGGGATCGGTCATCTCGGCCTGTTCGGCTATGACGTACTCGAAACGCGCGCCGAACGCGGTGTGCTCGAAGCGCTTGGGGTCGGTCTTGATCTGTCGGATGGCGCCGTCGCCGTGCGCGGGAACTTCGTCACGCTGGACAGCGACGGCAACATCACCGACCGTCGCGCCGGCCGCATCAGCAGCGAGGAGGGCGCACGAGTCGTGGCGCGACTCGCGGATGCGATCACCGAACTCGATGGCGTACCGGTCGAGTTGCGTCTCGTCAAGGAATATCGATTCGCGCTGGTCTTGCGCGACGCCTCGCTGGGCGGCAACATCGACGATACCGACCCGCAAAAAACCGGAGTACCACCGCTGGCCGCCCATGCACGCGACGAGCAGAGTCGCCGCACGGCGGAGCTGCTGGATCTGTTCGCGTCCCGCGCACGCGAAATCCTTGCTGACGAACCCGCGGCCAATGGCGTGACGATGCGCGGCATCGGCAAGAAACCCGACATCCCGACGTTCCAGGAGCTGTACGGGATGTCGAGCGCGGTCGTTGCCCACTACCCGATGTATCGCGGCGCCGCCAATCTGGTCGGCATGGAAATCATCGACGTCGAGGGCGAGGGCGAAGC
>RFIY01000281.1 GCA_003695505.1 Candidatus Dadabacteria bacterium
GCCGGGCTGCGTGATCTCCTCGCGCAACACAACATCACGAGTGTGGTTCACCTGGCCAGCATCGTCAACCCCGGCAAGGACAGCGATCGCGCCTTCGAGTACAGCGTCGATGTCGAAGGCACGCGCAACGTGGTCGAGGCCTGCCTGGCGACGGGCGTGCGGCAGCTCGTCGTAACGTCGAGTGGCGCGGCCTACGGTTACTGGCCGGACAACCCGGACTGGATCGAGGAGACGGACCCGATCCGCGGCAACGAATCGTTCGCCTACAGCCATCACAAGCGGCTTGTCGAGGAGATGCTCGCCGAATACCGTGCGTCCCACCCTGAACTCGGCCAGTTGATCCTGCGCCCCGGGACGGTACTCGGTGCAGGCCTGCGCAACCAGATCACCAATTTGTTCTTCAAGCCATTCGTCCTTGGCGTCGCGGGTTCGCCTGCCCCGTTCGTGTTCATCTGGGACGACGACGTCGCGGCGATCATCGTCAGAGGCGTCGTCGAGGCGCGGCAGGGCATCTACAATCTCGCCGGCGACGGGGCGCTGCCGATGCGCGAGATCGCGCGGCGCCTGGGTAAACCGTACCTGCCGCTGCCTGCGTGGCTTCTGCGCGGTGCGCTGACCGTCCTCAAGCCCCTTGGTCTGAGTCGATATGGCCCGGAGCAGGTTGATTTTCTCCGTTACCGTCCGGTGCTTTCGAATCGTCGCCTCAAGGAAGAATTCGGATACACGCCACGCAAGACGTCGGCCGAGGCCTTCGAGGCGTTCATGCAGGATGCGGGCCTTGGCTGAGCGCTACCGTTTTCGGGACAAGGTCGTCTGGATCACGGGCGGTGGCGGCGGGATTGGCGCTGCGCTGGCGCGGGATGCCGCATCCCGGGGGGCGCAGGTCGCGGTGACCGACATCGACGGCGAGGCAGCGACGCGGATCGCGAATGAGCTGGGTACGCACGCGGCGGCGTGGCGCTCGGATGTCACGGATTTCGCCGACTGCCAGCGCGTCGCGGGCGCGATCCAGGAACGGTTCGGCGGCATCGACGTGCTGATCAACAATGCCGGCGTCACACATCTGAGCCGGTTTCGCGACACGCCGCCGGAGGTGATCGAGCGTGTGTTGCGGATCAACGTGATGGGCGCGGTTCACTGCACGAAGGCGGCGCTGGAGCCGATCATCGAACGCCGCGGCCGGATCGCCGCGCTGTCCAGCGTCGCCGGGATCGGGCCGCTTCTCGGCCGTACCGGTTACAGTGCCAGCAAGCACGCGCTGCACGGCTTCTTCGACAGCCTGCGGGCCGAGTTGACCGACACCGGCGTCGGCGTGACGCTGATCTGCCCGAGTTTTGCCAATACCGACATCGGCAAGCACGCGCTGTTCGCCGACGGCGACGCGGAATCGGCACGAACGATGACTGGTCCGGTGACGACGCCCGAAGCGATCGCCGCCGCGTTGCTCGACGGAATCGAGCGCGGTGTATGGACCGTTTTGCCGGGGCGCGTCAGCAAGCTCGCCTGGTGGCTGAGCCGAAACGCGCCGCGGTTCTACAGTGCGCGCATGCGCGCCCGCCTGGAAGGAACACGCTGATGGAGCTTGCCTTCGACCCCCGTTTCTGGGGACTCGCGCCGATCATCCTGCTGTCGTTCACGACCGAGGCGATGACCGGCTTCGGCAGCATCGTCATTGCGGTGACGATCGGTGCCAACTTCTTTCCGATCAAGGAGCTGCTGCCGGTCCTGGTGCCGCTCAACATCCTGCTGTCGAGTTACATCGTCTGGCGCCACCACGAACACATCGACAAGGGCCTGCTGTTTCGCCAGATCCTGCCCTGGTGCGGCCTCGGCGTGCTGATCGGCCTCGCGCTGTTTCAGTATGCCGAGGGCGCGCGCCTGAAAAAGGCGTTCGGCGTGCTGGTCGTTGTCTTTGCGGTGCGTGAGCTCTACAAGTCGCTCAACAACGGTGACGACGCACCGGCCCCGCTCAGCCGCCTCGATCTGCGCAGCCTGCCGTGGCTGGTGGCCAGCGGCATTACCCATGGACTCTATGCGTCGGGCGGGCCGCTGCTGGTCTACGCGCTCGGGCGCGTACACATCCCGAAGGCGCAATTTCGGGCGACGCTGTCCACCGTCTGGTGGCTGCTCAACGGGGCGATGACGATTGGCTATCTGACGATGGGCGCGATCAGTATCGCCCAGGCGCAGTTGATCGGGGTGCTGACGCCACTCGTCGTCCTGGGAATCGTCATCGGTGAGTTTCTGCACCACCGCATCGACGAGCGCCGTTTTCGCATTGCGATTTTCGTGCTGCTGACGATCGCCGGCGGCAGCCTGTTGTTTTCCTGAACGGGTACGCTGGCTTCCGGCAGTGGAGTCGGCGGCCGGAGACAGAGGAACTCAGGCACATTGTCTGTTGGTGGCGGAATGATGTCTGCCGCGAAGGGGCGCTCTACCGGTCCTGAATTTCGCGCCCGCGCATCTGCCCAGCGATCAGCGGCATCGCGTGCACCTGGCCGAATCTATCGTCGGTTCGGCGCAAAGTCAAGCGGCGGGCTGAGGCTGCCATTCGTAGCGCCGCCTTGCTCCCAATGCGTAAACCCGGTCGGGTGGGGCGCCCAATTCAGGCCCGTAGAGCGCCCCCTTCGCGGTGGGAGCGGTACGGGTTACCCCGGAATCACCCCATTGCGACGCGGCGGACGCGGCCGTTCCTTGCCTTCGTAGTACGCGAATCGTTTGATCAGCGCCTCGCGAAGGTCGGCCGGCTCGATGATGTCATCGACGACGAGTTCGGCACCGAGGTGCATGATGTCGATGTCCTTTTCGTAGGCTTCGCGCTGCTCGGCGACGAACCGTGCGCGCTCTTCCTCGTCCTCGATCGCCTGGATCTTGTTGTAGTAGACCGCGTTCACGGCTGCTTCGGGGCCCATCACGGCGATCATCGCGCCGGGCAGCGCAATCGTCGCATCGGGCTCGAAGCCGGGTCCGCTCATCGCATAGAGCCCGGCGCCGTAGGCTTTGCGCAGAATCACCGAGATCCGGGGCACGGTGCTTTCACTGAGCGCGAAGATCATCTTGGCGCCGTGCCGGATGATGCCCTGCCGTTCGACCTGGGTGCCGATCATGAAACCGGGTACGTCGGCCAGAAACAGCAGCGGCACGTTGTAGGCATTGCACAGCCACATGAAACGAGCCGCCTTGTCGGCGCTGTCGACAAACAGGACACCGCCCTTGACCTTTGGCTGGTTGGCCACGATGCCGACCACCTTGCCGCCGATGCGGGCGAAGCCGGTGACCAGCTCCTTGGCCCAGCGTTTCTTGATTTCGAAGAAACTGTCTTCGTCAACCAGTGCGTCGATGACCTTTTTGACGTCGAAGGCCTGGTTCTGGTTGTCGGGGATCAGCTCGGCGATCGTCGCGGTGGGCGTGGCCGGCTCGCGCGGCGGTACCTGCGGTGGCTGCAGCGTGTTGTTCGAGGGCAGGTACGACAGATATTGCCGGATCGCTTCGATGCACTCGGCATCGCTCTTGATCAGCATGTCGCCGCAGCCGCTGACGGACGTATGCATTTTGGCGCCACCCATTTCTTCGAGGGTGACCTTCTCGCCAATGACGGCCTCGGCCATGCGTGGACTGCCCAGATACATCGATGCGTTCTTGTCGACCATGAAGACGACGTCGCAAAACGCGGGAATATAGGCACCGCCGGCGGCACTTGGGCCGAACAGGCCGCAGACCTGCGGCACGATGCCACTCATCCAGACCTGATTGTAGAAGATGCGTCCTGCACCGCGGCGACCGGGAAACATCTCGACCTGGTCGGTGATGCGGGCGCCGGCGCTATCGACCAGGTAGACGAGCGGAATGCGGAGCTTGTTTGCGGTCTCCTGAATGCGCAGAATCTTTTCGACCGTCCGCTTGCCCCAGGAGCCGGCCTTCACGGTCGCATCATTGGCCATGACCGCGACATCGCGGCCGTCGACCTGGCCGATGCCGGTGACCACGCCATCGGCCGGCAGGCCTGGATCCTGCGCATTGGCGAACATCGCATCTTCGACGAAGGTGTCCGCGTCGAACAGCAGGTCGATGCGATCCCGGACAAAGAGCTTGTTCTGCTCGCGCAGTTTGGCATGCGCGCGTTCGGAGCCGCCCTGGCGTATCCGCTCGCGCTCCGCGCCGATGTCGTGGCGTTCCATGGGTCAGGCTTCCTCGAGCAGCGCGACGATGTCGCCTTCCTGGACGACGTCGCCTTCCTTGACCCGAATCTGGCGGACGGTGCCATCTTCGGGAGACTCAATCGGGATTTCCATTTTCATGGATTCGAGGATGATCAGCGTGTCTTCCTCGGCGACGGAATCGCCTTCGCTGACGCAGATCTTCCAGACCGTGCCGGTCATTTCACTTGCAACCTTGATCATGGTGTTTCCTCTCTTGTCGCAGGGACGTCAGAACAACGTGATTATACTGGCAAGTCGCCTCAACCGAAATTCGGAGGCCGCTTTTCGAGAAACGCCCGGATGCCTTCGCGGGCGTCGTCGGTCTGCAGGACTTCGCGCAACTGTCCTTCGAGAAAGTGAAGGCCGTCCGCGAACGCCATGTCCTGTTGCGCATACAGCGCACGTCGGCCGAGTGCGATGACCTGAGGTGGCAAGCCGGCGAGTTGTTCGGCCAGGGCATTGACCGTGGTGTCGAGTTCCTCGCGCGCGACCACCTGGTTGACGACGCCGAGGGCCTGTAGCTCGCTGCCGCTGTAGCGCCGGCCGGTAAACATCATCTCGTTGGCGACGTTGCGTGGCACCTTGCGCCAGATCAGCGCCGAAATCATCATTGGCCAGAGACCGACGCGAATCTCGGGCGTGCCGAATGCCGCGTCGTCGACCGCCACCAGCATGTCGCAGGCCAGCGCGATGCCGAACGCGCCAGCCAGGCAGTGGCCGTTGATGCGGCCGATGACCGGTTTGCCGAGTCCGGCCATGGTTTCGAACAGCGCGACGAACGCGCCGCCCTGGCGGCCCGGCCCCTTTTCGTTCTCGGCCAGGAATTTTTGCAGGTCGCCGCCGGCGCTGAACGCCTTGTCACCCGCGCCGGTGAGGATGATCACGCGGGCATCGGATGCGTCGGCCGTACGGAATGCATTGTTCAGTGCCTCGACGACTTCGGTCGACAGGGCATTGCGCTTTTCCGGGCGGTTGATCGTGATCGTCGCGATATAGCCGTTCTGGCTCAGATCGACGGGCGTGTCCATAGCGTGCATCCTCTGCGGAATCCAGTCCTCGCCCTGCATGATACTGAGCGTGCGCCCAATTGACAGCGCTTTTCTGAATCCGGCTCCAAAGCGCGCCGAAGCGATTCCGAAAACCTCAGAGCAGGCCCAGCTCGTGATCGCGGACGAGCCGGGCGACGACGTCCTGATCGGCCGGCGGTACCTCGACCGTCGGTAACTCCGCGATGGGCACCCAGCGAACCGGATTGTTTTCCTGCGGGTCTGGTGTCCCGTCGATCACGCAGAGGTAGAACAGCAGCAGGACGCTTCCCGACGATCCGGCGTGCGTGGCGAACGTGTACGGTTCGAGTGGCGTCGCGGTCACCGCGAGCTCCTCGACAAACTCGCGGCAGAGCGCGGCTTGCGGCGATTCGCCATCGTGCAGCTTGCCGCCGGGGAACTCCCAGAGGCCGGCCATCGAACGGCCGACGGGGCGCTGACTGAGCAACACGAGTCCATCGCGAATACAGATGCCGGCCGC
>RFIY01000282.1 GCA_003695505.1 Candidatus Dadabacteria bacterium
GCCATGATCTTGACCCGGCTCGTCACCGCCGCCTGAAGCTGCCTCGGTGGGCGCAGCACCGGATAGAGGATGCCGTCGATTCGAAAACGAACAACCAGTTCCTCTTCCATCGGCTCGATGTGAATATCACTGGCGCGGTCGCGAACCGCCTGAAACAGGATGCGGTTGACCAGACGAATGATCGGCGCGTCTTCATCGGTGCTTTCGAGCAGATCCATCGGCGCATTGGAAAGGTCGCCATCCTCGAGCAATTCATCGCCCATCTCGTGGATGACCTCTTCGGCCGAGTTTTCTGCTTCCTGGAACAACCGGTTCAGGCGATCACGCAACAGGGGCTCCGCGATCAGATGCATCCGGGCTGGTCGCCCGAATTTCACCTCGATCATTTCGATGCCTTCATTCGCAAACGGATCACTCGTCGCAACATCGATGTGATCGTCGTTCAGCGCAAACGGCAACAGACCCGCATCCCGCAACGCAGACAGCGACAACTGCCGGATTTCCCGTTGCAATTCGTCTTCGATCTCAATTTCTTCAATGACCGGCAGACCGGACTGAATACCCAGCGCCTCGGCAATCAGCCGCGCATCCACGTCGAATTCCCGAACCAGAAGCTCGCCGAGCCGCGGCACATCCTCGCCTGCCTCGCGTTGTGCCTGCTGACGGTCCAGCGCGGACTGAATCTGTTCCGCGGTCAGGCCGCAACGTTGCTCGAGAATTTCCCCGAGCAATGTGCCGGTCGATATCGTCATGGCTCCGTCGGCGCGGTTTCTGGCTCCGGCGCGGTGTCGGTGAGCGCCGGGGGCATCATCGCGGGCACCTCGTCGACCGCGTCCGGTGTCGGCGCAAACGGCACAGCCCCGTCCTCACTATCCCTGTCCCCACCTGGCATCGCGCTGACGGGACTCGAAGCCTCCGAGGATGCGTCCGGGACTTCAATGACCATGTCACGTTCGAATGCCGCTTCAGGTGATGCGGCGAGGTCCGCTTTCCCGGCGGCAATAATCTTGTCGAAAAAGTCGTTCTGATCCTCTCCGAAGCGATCACCATAGCGATCGCGGAACGTTTCGGTCAGCCCCAGTGAAATCTCCTGGAGTTCATTGGCCCCACGGACGATATTGGGCGACAGGAACAGGATCAGATTCGTGCGCCGTTTCGTTGACGACCGGGACTTGAACAACCAGCCGATGATCGGGATGTCCCCAAGCACCGGCACTTTCGACTCCGACTTCGCCTCGGTCGTCGTATAGAGTCCTCCGATCGCAATCGTCTGACCATTGCGGACGACGACATTGGTCTTTGCGCTACGCTTCTTCGTCACCAGCCCCTGCTGGTTGACGTCAAATCCCTGCGGCGCCTGGCCGACATCGGAAATTTCCTGAAAAATTTTCAGCCGCACCATGCCGGAGTCATTCACCTGTGGCGTCACCCGCAACGTCAACCCGACATCGCGGCGGTCGATACTGGAAATGACATTGCCACCGCTCGTCGCGGTCTGACCGGTCAGGAACGGCACGTTATCGCCAACAACGATTTCGGCTTCTTCGTTGTCGGAGGTCAGGATCTGTGGCGTACTCAGCACATTGGTGTTCGAGTTGCTCTTGAGCGCGTTAAGGATGATGCCGATCGGTGGTAGAATCGAACCCTCTTCCGGCGGAATAATCGCACCACCGAAAATGCCGCTCGTACCAAACAGTGACGCCGTGTTGAGCAATTGCGCTCCGTCAATGCCCCGCCCCGCGCCGACGATACCGTCCTTGCCAAAGATCGTCTGTTCGGCGCCGCCGGCGATCCCGAGCGAATACTCGCCACGATCCTCGAGCGAAACCTCGACGATCGCCGCCTGAATGAACACCTGAGACTTCGGCACGTCGAGCTTCTCCAGCAGGCGCATCTGCGCCTTCAGCTCTTCGGCATCCTCGGTAATGAAAATCAGCGCATTGTTCTGCTTGTCCGCGACAATGCGCAGTTCAGAGCCCTGCTTCGGCTTTCCTTTGGCCTTCGGATCCTTGCTGATGGTACTGCCGATCGAATTGAGCGTCTGCGCGAGTGTTTCTGCATCGGCGTGCTGAAGATGGTAGACGTGGACTTTCTGCTGCGCACCCTCTTCTTCCACATCCAGCTTCTGCAGCAGCGAACGCACGGACTGGATATCTTCCTGGGTGCCAATCGCGATGATCCGGTTCAGGCGTTGATCGGCCACCAGGCGCAGACCGGATCCCGCCGCCGTTGCCGTGTTCTTGTTCTTGTTGCGCGAAGAGCGGCGCGCCGTTGGTTTCGCCGCCGTACTGGCGCTGGAACCGTGAATGTCATTGATCAGCTTGATCGCATTATCCACCGCCATATAGCGCACCGGCAAGATTTCGATGACCTCCTCGCTCTCCGCGGAATCGAGCAGATCGAGCATCTTGAGCATGCGGGCCACATAGTTGCGCTGATCAACAATGATCAGGGAGTTTGTCGGCTCATGAACGAGAATTTCTCCCGCGTCGCTGCGGAAGCTGTCGAGAAACTTCTTTGCTTCTTCAACATCGGAATATTCCAGCGGCACGATCTGCACGACCGGTTCTTCGGAAATGCTGTCGATTTTTCTGCCGAAAACGATCGGAATCGGTTGCTGCTTGGCGTTTTTCCGCTGTACGATCTTGTACAGGGAGCCGACCTTGACGACGGCCAGCCCCTTGACCGCCAGTACGGTATGGAAGATCCGCCAGACCTCGGATACCGGCACGGGCTTCGGGCCGAGGATCGTGACCGTGCCACGTACCGCCTGGTCGAGAATGAAATTTCGCCCTGTCATCTTGGAGACGGTCTTGACAAACTCACTGATGTCGACATTGCGGAAATCGATTGTCACCATCTCCGATTCGGCGGCCATCAGAGGTGGCCCGATCGGCGACACCGCAATGGCCACCGCGAGCAGCAGCGATGCCATCCGGCGCTTCCACGAAAGTTGCTGTCCGTATCCGTCTTTTTTGTGCATCGTCATTGTGCAGTCCCGTCTATCGCAACTGGTAGCTGTAGGCCAGCGGGGATCCGCCACGCTGGAGCTCCAGGTTGAACTCGGTCTCGGATTTCAATTGCTGAAACAGTTGCAGCGCCTTTTCCGGCGTATCGACGCTGACACCGTTGATCGCCTGAATGATATCACCATTGCGCAGGCCAATCTGCTCGAACACACTTCCCTTCTTGATCGCGAAGATCTTGTACCCGTTGATGCGCCCACGCTCAAAATTGGGGACGACACGGGCCTGTGTCAGCAACGGCCCAAGATTTCCCATCAGATCAGAAAACTGTTCGCGATCGATCACATAGTTATTCGGTGACAATTCCTCGATCTGCAGCTCGACATCGCCACCTGACGCTGCCGGTCTGACCTTATCGTCGGTGCGCGAAGCCGGTTTACGCGGTCGGGCACGCCGAATCGGCCCCTTGTCCTCGCCGGCCTTCGCACTGCCTTCGTACAACTGCAGCACTTCGGTCTGGCCATTGCGCAAAATGACCACCTCGCCCCGTCGGATTTTCAGGATCGTCGCCTGGTCAAAGAGCTTGTCGCCAACCCAGTACACATCGACCTGTTTGTTACGTTTGTCGCGGATCAGTGCAATCGCAACATCGTCCGGGCCACCAAGCGTCCCAAGCACCTCTGCGGGCAATGGGCTGACCTTCAGCTTTTCCGGGATATCCGTGACCTCCACCGGTGCCGTCTCCGGCTGCGCCGGCGCGACCACGCGCGAAACGTCGACTGCGAACAGGTTGCGCTGCTCGATCAGGGCATAGCTGGACATCGGAGGCGGCGCCTTACGCTCAACCTTGACGGGCTGCACATCCGGAGCGGGCGCCGCCGGCATATGTTTCCAGACCGCAATGTCCACACCATTTGCAAGCATCTTGCCCGCCAGCAGCGCACAGCACGCCAGCAGCACGAACGCTACACGGCGCCCCTGCCGCTGAAGCCCCTTCAGGAGCTGCTGCCACTGCACATCAGGTAATTTCACTCGATCGTCTGACCGTCGTCGGGCCCTGCTGGTTCCCGTCCCCTTTCACAAGGCAGGGGACATACTGTTGTTCCCGGAACCCGTTCAGGTTATCCTTTAATCGAATTTGGCGCACGAATGACCCTGCAGCGGGCGGAATCAATCAAGATGGAACACAGCAACGCGGCGCTGGCCCGGCAGTTCGAACAGGCCGCCGACATCCTCGAGATCCTCGGCGAGAATCCCTTTCGCGTGCGCGCGTACCGCAATGCCGCACGTGTCATCAATGATCAGCCGCAGCCGATTACCGACCGCGTTCGCGAGGGGTTCGACCCGGCGGATCTGCCTGGCATCGGTGCCGATCTTGCGGACAAAATCCGGGAATTCACCACGACTGGCCACATCGCCTGGATCGATGACCTGCGGACACAGATTCCGGCCGGTTTGCTGGAACTGCTGCGTCTGCCCGGTGTCGGACCCAAAAAGGTTCGCGCGCTCTGGCAGGAACTGGGGATCACCGATCTCGACGGGCTGCGGGCCGCCGCTGAAGCGCAGAAGATTCAGGCATTGCCCGGCTTCGGCAAAAAGACAGAGCAGAACATACTGAAAGCGCTTTCCTCCGATTTCTTGCAGGAACGTCGTTTCCTGCGTCCGGTCGGAAAACAGGCCGTCGCGCCATTTCTTGAGCTGCTCGCCGCAATGGATACCGTGGATCGCTTCGAGATCGCCGGCAGCTACAGGCGAGGCCGCGAAACGGTTGGCGACATCGACGTCATCATCACCGCGCGGGAGACAGATGCCCCAGCGATCATGGATGCACTCGTCGCACATCCGTCCGTTCAGGACGTGCTCGTACATGGACCAGGCAAGACCAGCGTCGTCACGGAACTGGACATTCAGATCGATTTTCGCGTCGTTGCGCCCGAAAGCTGGGGCGCCGCCCTCCTGTATTTCACGGGCAGCAAGGCCCACAATATCGTGCTGCGTGATCGGGCGCGGAACCGCGGCTGGAAGCTGAATGAGTTTGGACTGTTCGACGGAAAACAGTGCATTGCGTCGAAAACCGAGGCCGAGATCTACGACGCATTTGGTCTCGAGACGCCCCCACCCGAGCTCCGCGAGAATCGAGGGGAGTTCGAGGCCGCCGAACAGCACAACCTGCCGCGACTGATCTGCATCGAGGACTACCGCGGCAATCTGCACGCCCATTCGACCTGGAGCGACGGCAAGCAAACCTTGCACGACATCATCACGGCCGCACGCGACGAATTCCACTACAGCTACTGGGCCGCGACCGACCATTCAAAATCACTGACGGTTGCGAACGGGCTCGATGAAGATCGCGTTCTGCAGCAGATCGACGAGATCGCGAAACTGCGCGAAACGGTGCCGGGCATCGAAATTCTGACCGGTATCGAATGCGACATTCTCGAAGACGGGACGCTCGATCTGCCGGATGAAATCCTGTCCAGGCTCGACGTCGTCATTATTGCCATTCACAGCAAGTTCAATCTGTCCCGAAAAGCGCAGACTGAACGCATGCTCCGCGCGATGGACAATCCATGGATCACCTTTGTCGCACACCCGACAGGCCGACTGCTGACCCGACGCGAAGGTTATGCCATCGACATCGAACGCGTGATCCGGCACGCCGCCGAACGTGGCTGTTTTCTGGAACTCAACGCCAGTCCGTGGCGTCTCGACCTGAACGATATCTATTGCCGTGAGGCGGCTGCGGCGGGCGTGCCGATCACCATCAATACCGATGCACACCACTCACGAGACCTCAACAATCTCGAACATGGCATCGCCCAGGCTCGCCGCGGCTGGCTCCGCGCCGATCAGGTCATCAATACTCTGCCGGTCCCGCAACTGCGCGACGCGATCAGGCGAACGAAACTCGCCTGATCGCCGGTTTGCCGCGGCATCGGGAATTGCGTATCCTACGGTTACGCACTGAATTGCTGTTCATTCCCGCACTGGCCCCACTGCGGCCCGGCGGTCGTATGCTCAACCGAGACCCGCAAGAACAAGGAGACCGACCATGCCCAAAGCCTACTGTGTCACCGCTGATGCTATTGAGCGCGAGCGGGAACGCACGAAAGACAATCCTTCCGACTACAGAATTTCCAATATTCTTCAGCTCGATGAACTGGAGTTGCGCCCGGTCGGGCCAACCGATGTACGTTTTCGCGTGCTCGCCGTCAGCGCGGAACACAACATCAATCACGCCGCGCTGGCCGATACGGTCAACATCGCTGCACTACGTGGCGGCAAGATTTACCCGGGCAACAGCGCCCTGGGAGAGGTCGTCGAAACCGGAGAACTCGTTACCCGGTTCAAACCGGGCGACATCGTCATCACACACTGTAACGGCGAACCGGATCAATACGGTTATCCGACGCGGATCTGGGCCTACGACATGCCCGACAGCATCGGCTGGTATGGCGAGGAAGCGGTCGTCGGTGACTGGCAACTGATCCCCGCGCCGCTCGATTGCGGACTCAATCTGTGGGAAATCGCCGCACTGCCACTGCGCGCGCCTACGGCAAACCATCTCTGGCGGCGTGCGATCGGCATGTGGCGGGTCAAGGTCAGGCTGGAGCAGAAGAACCTCGCCAATGTCCTCGGTTTCGGTGGTGGCGTCAGCGAGCTGTTCCTGATGCAGGCTGCGGCAGCGGGACACAATGCATGGTTCTGCTCCGGCAACGCCGCGCGGCGCGCACATATGGAAAAACTGGGTATCCGTACGATCGACCAGAAGCAGTTCAACCGCTTTGCGAGCAAGGATGATGTCAAGGCCTTCGGCAAAGAGGTTGCACGCCTGACGGACGGTACCAAGATGGACATCGTCTGCGACATGCTGCGCGGTCCCGTATTCGATGCCGGCCTGGCCGCGATGGGGCGTGAAGCCGTCAACGTCAGCGCGGGCTGGCAGCTCAGCAAGGTGCTGACCTACGACAGCGCCGGTGCGAGCGTCAAACAGATCACACTCGACCATACACACTACGACACTGTCACGGGCGCGAATGCCTGCGTGCAGCTCTACGGACGTGTCTACAAGCCGACCATCCACGACGAAATTTATGCGTTCGAAGATCTGCCGCGTGCGTTCGACGAACTCGAGGAAAACACACAGACCGGCATCCCGATCATCCGGGTTGCCAAAGAGATGCCCGATTCGGTCAAGAAGCTGATTCCCTGAATACACGTTTCAGTCCGACCACAGACGCCCCGGTGAACCCACCGGGGCGTCTGTCTTTCTACGACGCCGAAACCGCGCGCCGATGCCAGTCCCGGATACGCCGCAAATAGGCCTCGGGATCCCGATTCTTTTCGATCCAGACCCTCCGGGCGTCCGCCATCGGAAAACAGTAAAGCTCTCGCCGCGGCAGGTCCGCCACAATCGCTTTCGCGACATCCTCCGACGTCAATGAGGCCTTCGCAAAGAATCGTTCAGCCTGCCGCGCGCTCGTCGCGTCGGGTGTTCGCATCCCGTGCTTGAGATTGCTCTGAAAGAACGTCGGGCAGACGACAGTCACCGCGACGTTCCACGGGGCGAGCTCGGCCGCCAGCGTCTCGCTGAGCGCCAGCACACCAGCCTTGCTCACGTTGTAGGCCGCCATGCCCGGCAACGCCGTAAACGCGGCGGCAGACGCGACATTGACCAGGTGGCCGCTGCGGCGCTCTTTCATCGGCGGAATCGCTGCCTGGCATCCCGCGATGCAGCCAAACAGATTGACATCCACGGCAAGACGCCAGTCTTCGAGCGGCTGCGACTCCGCCGGACCGAATACGGCAACACCGGCACAATTGATCAGCAGGTCGAGTCCGTCGTGCTCGGCAAATTCGCGGATGACCTGTTGCAGTCGCCCGGCGTCGCGAACATCCAGGGCGACGGGAGTTGCGATCGATCCTCGTTCGGCAAGCATCGCGCAGGTCTCTGCAAGACCGGTCTCGCTGCGATCTATGAGACCAAACACCACCTCCGGACCGGCCAGCTCGACAGCCAGCGCTCGTCCCAGCCCGCTGGCAGCACCGGTAATAATGACGCGTCGCAGATCTTGCTTCATCGCGGTTCTCCATCGGCTGCTGTACGCTATCATGCGATATGAGCCACACTACCAGAACAGGATTTTCGCGTGACCGACTGGGTTGACCGCATCGGCCATCGGAACCGACTGCACCGCCTCCGGACCGGCGAGCGCCTGCGCACACTCGTCCGGGAAACAACCGTAGCACCAGAACATCTGATCCAGGGCGTATTCGTCTCTGAAGTCGACGCGTCGCCGACTGAAATTACTTCGATGCCAGGCATTTATCGACACACCCTCGAATCCGTCGTCGATTACGTGGCCAGCCTTGAGGAACTCGGTGTGCGCCACATCATCCTGTTCGGGATCCCGTCGGAAAAGGACGCACGCGGCAGCCAGGCCGACGATGAATCCGGTATTGTCCAGCGCGCGCTGCGCGCTCTGCGCGAAGCCGACATAGACGTCACGCTCGTCGCCGACGCCTGCCTCTGCGAGTACACCGATCACGGCCACTGTGGCACGTTACACCCGGATCAAGCCGTTACGATCGACCACGAGCAGACGCTGGAACGACTTGCCTCGCTGGCAGTGTCGCTGGCAGAAGCGGGTGCGGACATCATCGCCCCAAGCGGCATGATCGATGGCACGGTCGCCACGGTGCGCGACGCCCTCGATCGCAACAACTTCGGCGATACGCCAATCATGATGTACAGCGCAAAATATGCGAGCGCCTGGTACGGTCCATTTCGCGAGGCCGCCGACGGCGCACCTCAGTTCGGCGATCGTTCCGCCTATCAGATGGATCCAGCCAACGGTCGTGAAGCGCTGCGCGAGACGCTGCTGGATATCGACGAAGGCGCTGATATCGTGATGGTCAAGCCCGCTCTGTCCTATCTCGACATCATCCGGCGACTGCGTGACGCCACGAACGTCCCGATTGCCGCTTACAACGTCAGCGGCGAGTATGCGATGGTCAAGGCAGCCGCGGCGCGCGGCTGGATCGACGAACGGCGCATCGTCGAGGAGACGCTGTTGTCGATGCGTCGCGCCGGTGCGGATATGATTCTGACGTACCACGCCGAACAATTTGCCCGCTGGCGCAAGGAGGGATGATGATGCCACGCCTGTTGCACACGATGATTCGCGTTGGCGACCTGGAGCGCTCGAAACGATTCTACACAGACGTGCTCGGTATGCGCGTACTCCGCGAAAAAGAATACCCGGGTGGCCGCTTCACGCTGTGCTTTGTTGGTTATGGCGACGAAACCGAAGAATGCGTCGTCGAATTGACGTGGAACTGGGACACGGACCACTACGATCTCGGCAACGGGTTCGGGCACCTTGCGATCGGCGTCGAGGATGTCTACGCGTTTTGCGAGGAAGCCCGTGCCAAAGGCGCGAACATCGTGCGCGAGCCGGGGCCGATGAAGCACGGCACAACGGTTCTGGCGTTCATCGAAGATCCTGACGGCTACCGCATCGAGATTCTCGGGCGGGGTTGACACCCTGCTACTGCGGCGGGGGTGCGACGATCACCGGTTCCGTGGTCGCGGCAGAGGACGGCTCCGCACCGTTTGCCACGCTGGAAACCGCCGCGGACCCACTGGTCACGGACGCAGTGGCCCCAACGGCGCCGCTGACGGCCGCCGGGGACTCCAGCAGGTCTGCCAGCAGGGCAGCACCCTCAACGGCGGCACCAGACTGCGGAAAGAGCATGACAAGATCGCGCAACAGCCGTTCGGCCTCCTGAGAACGACCCATGACCAGCAATCCCCGCGCCAGGGCAAGGTACGCATCGGCCGCCCAGACGCTGTCCGGATGTGACTCGATCACATACAGCAATTCATCCATCGCGTCGATCAACATTCCCTGGCGCTGCAAAATCTCGGCCCGCCGCACGCGCGCGCCCGTCGCCCAGTCGTCCGTGGGCCAGAGCTGTTGAACCTGGCCGTACAGGGTCAGTGCGACGTCGGTGGCGCCACGCTGCTCAGCAGACACCGCCGCTGCAAAAAGCGCTTCCGGCGATGACGCGGTCAGCGCCTCCGTCACGGTCGGCGGCGCAATCGGCCGTTGCAGTCGCGCGATCGTCCGCTCAAGCGCGGCGATACGGCGATCGAGTTCCTCCACGACGTCCGAGGGGACAGCGGCGTCTTCGGGCATACTTCGCTGCTGCTTCAGCGCCTGCTGGAGCTGCTGCTGTCGAACAGTGATCGTCGCAAGTCGCGCCGCCATTCGATCGACGCGCGCCGCGAGGCGATCCTGCTGATCTCGCAACGCCGCGACGTCGTGTCCGAGACGAATGCATCCGCTCACAGCGCACGCGCATACCGCGACAATCAACCCTGTTCGGGCTTGCCAATGATCACGAATTCGACGCGGCGATTCTTGGACCATGCTGCTTCATTGTGCCCCGGATCGACAGGAAATTCTTCCCCGAAAGAACGTACCTCTATACGCGCCTCCTCCACACCGTATGCGAGGAGCGCTGCGCGAACCGCTTCTGCCCGCCGCCGGCCCAGCACAAGATTGTAATCGGCGGATCCTCGCTCGTCGGCATGCCCCTCCAGGCGGATGCGCAGTTCGGGAATACGATTCATTGCATCCGCGACGCGTGCGATCACGTCCAGCGCCGAATCACGGACTGCATCGCTATCGAATGCGAAATAGACCGGCGGGAAATCGGCAATCGCCACCGCATCTTCCATCGCGCCGATGCTGCTTTGCTGCGCATCCGTATCCGAGGCCTCGGACACTGGACGAATCACGGCTGAGGCATCTGCAACCGGCTCGGGTGCCGGATTTCGGGCACAGCCGGCAACAAGCGCCAGCAGCGCGGTCACCAGGAACCGTTCGCATGTCGACCGTCGTTGCATGTTGGCTCCCTTTCTGTCGCGTTTTCCCAGTTCAGTTACAGCGGCGGTTGTCGCAAAATCCCATCACCGCTGCCGAGAACGACGCTGGCATACCCAGCAAATCGTACTGTACGCTTCAGACCCCGATGGACTCGTTCAGGTTCACTGAACCAGTTGCCGCGACTGCTCAACCAACGGCGATAGTGCCGCAAGATGGCGATCGAGTGCTTCGGAATCAGCCGCGCATAATGTGACATGACCGACCTTGCGGCCCTCGCGGACGGTCTTTCCGTACAGGTGCAAATGCGCCCCGGGAACGGCGAGGACGCTCTGGCGCTCGGGTATCCCGCCAATCAGGTTCAGCATGACGGCAGGCTCGATCCAGCTTGGCTCTCCATGGGGCAACCCGCAAACCATTCGCAGATGCTGTTCGAACTGACTGGTCTCACACGCATCAATCGTCCAGTGGCCGCTGTTATGAACGCGCGGGGCGAATTCGTTGGCCAGCAACTCGCCGTCAGCCGTTTCGAACAGCTCCAGTGCGAGCACGCCGACGTAATCGAGCGCGTCCGCAAGGCGGCAGGCCAGCGCATGCGCGTCCTGCGCACGGGCGGATTTCATCGGTCGGGATTCTACGAGAATCCCGTGTTTATGGACATTCGCCGTCACAGGGAAAGGCACACAGCGTCCATCAGCCGAGCGGGCGACAATCGAGGACAGCTCACCCGCAAACGGCACGAATGCCTCGGCGATCGCCGGCTGGCCATCGATCATCTGCCAGGCCTGTTCGGACGAACACGCATCGTTGACCACGGCCTGCCCCTTGCCGTCGTAGCCATGAAAACGGGACTTGACGACGCACCGTCCGCCAAACTGATCAACCACGTCGCGGATTTCCGCGGATGTGTCGACCTTGCGCCACCGTGCCGTCGGAATGCCGACTTCGTCAAAAAATGCCTTTTCTTTTGCTCGGTCGCGCTTGATCTCGAGTGCCCTCGCCTGCGGGTGCAGGCGTCCCGTGGTCTCGATCCGTTCCACCAGCGGCCAGGGAACGTGTTCGAACTCCCAGGTAAACGTGTCGGCCCAGTCGAGGAATGCGCGGTTTGCACGCTCGTCATCCCAGTGCCCAACAAATCCGCGCGCAACCGGCTGCGCGCAGGCATCGTGCGCAGCGTCGCGGAAACCGACCTCGATCCCGAGCGGCGCACCGGCCAGGGCCAGCATGCGGGCGAGCTGCCCGCCACCAAGTACGCCGACGCGTATCACAACAGCTATTGACGAGGATCGGGATCGGCCAGAACCCGCTCGGTCTGACGCTGGCGCCAGGCCACGAGTCGCTGTTCCACCGCTGAATCGGACAATGCGAGTATCGCTGCGGCATATAGCGCGGCATTGATCGCACCGGCCTTGCCGATCGCGAGCGTCCCAACCGGTACCCCCGCCGGCATTTGCACGATCGACAGGAGGGAATCAACGCCACTCAGGATGCTGGAGCGCACCGGCACCCCGATCACCGGCAGGTGCGTCTTCGATGCGGCCATCCCGGGCAAATGCGCCGCGCCGCCCGCGGCCGCCACGACGACCTTCAATCCCCGCTCCGCTGCGCTGCCCGCCCAGGAGAACAGCTTGTCCGGCGTCCGATGCGCAGAGACCACTTCAACCTCGTGCGGAATATCGAGCGCTTTGAGGGTCTCTACGCAATGCTGCATGGTGTCCCAGTCGGAACGAGACCCCATGATTACGCCGACGAGTGGCGATGTCTGATTCGTCACAATATCCTCTGTTCAGGCTACGGGCACACCAAGGAAACGGGCAGGACTCAGCA
>RFIY01000283.1 GCA_003695505.1 Candidatus Dadabacteria bacterium
CCGAAGGCTCTGGCTTTCTGGCTGTCATGCAAAACTTTCAGAACGAACGACTCGGACTGGCGGCCTACGCCGTTGCGAGCGCCGAGATCGCACTGGCGGAGGCCGAGAACTGGGCGCGTGAACGTGAGGCGTTTGGACGTCGATTGATGGACTTCCAGGTGACGCGCCACAAGCTGGCACGAATGGCGACGCGCGTGCGGGCGGCCAGGACGTTCACTTACCAGGTTGCCCGGCGCATGCAGCAGGGCCAGGACGCGGTTGAGGCAGTCAGCGAGTGCAAGAACTTCGCCTGTGATGTTGCACAGGAGGTCTGTTATGAAGCCGTGCAGATCTTCGGCGGAATGGGCTATATGCGGGAGACGTTCGTTGAACGTCTCTACCGTGATGTGCGCCTGTTGCCGATTGGCGGAGGCACATCCGAAATCATGAACGAGATCATCAGCCGGGTGCGTGGCTACGGCCGACGCGACTCACGCTGAAACGCGAACGAGTACCAGCACAGAGGAAGCAACAACAATGGCAAAGCGCAAACACTCACGCAGAACCTTCCTTGCGGCACTCGGCGGAGCGACCGCGACCTCCGGGCTGGCCTGGGCCGCCTGGGGCGACCGTGATGTCCTCGAGCAGAAGTTGCCTCGACCACACGGCGACGTGCCCGGCTATCGCGGTCTGGCGCAGTTGCCCTATTTCGATCTGACGGCCAATGGCCTGCTGAAACTCAAACCAGATCTGGCTGCGACCTTGCCGCGCGGCGTCGATTTTCATTCCCATCTCGGGTTGTCGATTATGTTTGCGCCGGACATCGACTACCACCGCGAAGTGACCCGACCGCAATATCTTGTCGACTGTGACCTTGATCCCGACTGTCGGATGGCCATGGATGACTATCTGAACAAGATTGCCACCCCGAAGCTGATGTCCGACATGCACAGCAAGCTGGCGCAATATGGCCTGATCGGAGGCGGACCGGCAGCGCGCACGCACACGATTCCGGCGCTCGTTCAGGAAATGGATCTGCTCAATCTTGATCTGGCCGTACTCCTGGTGGTCGCGCCGAAGCTGCCGTTTCGAATCAACAATACCTGGAAGTGGTACGATGCGTTGCAGGAATCGCCACATCGTGACCGTTTTGTCCTTTTTGGCACGGTCGATCATCCGCTCAACTCTTCTGCTCCGGCGCAGGTTCGGGAGATGGCGAAGCGCGGGATTCGCGGCATCAAGCTGCACCCGACCATGCAGCAGTTTTTCCCGGATGATCCTGCCGTGATGCCCGTCTACGCCGAGGCTGCACGCCATGGTATGGCGGTGTTTTATCACTGCGGGCGCGCGGGAATCGAGCCGCGCTCGAGTCAGCCATTTGCACATCCGAAACGCTATCGCAAACCGCCCGAGCGATTCCCGGAAATCCCGTTCATCTTTGGCCATGCAGGCGCGCGCGACTGGCGCGAAGCCATGGCTGTCGCCGCGGACTACGACAATGTCTGGCTCGAAATCGAGGGGCAAGGGGTTCTTGAACTGCAGACAATGATCAAGGAACTCAGTCCGGAAAAGCTCGTGTTTGGATCCGACTGGCCGTTTTTCCCGGAAGCCGCGATGATGGCGCGACTCCTGATGGCGACCGAAGGACAGCCGGATGCGCGGCGGCTGATCCTGTCAGACAACGCTCGCGGTATCCTGCGGCGCATTCGCGCCATCGCCTGAACGTACGATGGCGTCCCGGAATGAGTCCGTCATTCGGATTCGTTACTGTCCGCGCTGTAACTGGCTACCCAGGGCCACCTGGGTGGCGCAAGAACTACTCCAGACCTTCGCCGACGATGTCGGCGCCGTATCACTGGAACCCGGGGAGGCGGGTGAGTTTCGCATTCTGATCGGCGATGATGTGGTCTGGGATCGGCGTACCGAGGGTCCGGTGCCCGAGATACAGGCGCTCAAACGGTCTGTGCGCGACCGCATTTGCCCCGAACGGGAGCTGGGGCATGTCGACAGGGCGCATTGACGACTTGCCACCTCTGTGGAAAACCTGATAAAATCAGTTTTTTATTGGAAGAACTCCACTCCAGACAATAGAAGAGAACGATGTACGCAGTGATTGAAACCGGCGGCAAGCAGTACCGCGTCACTCCGAACGCGACGGTCCGCGTCGAAAAACTCGAGGGCGAATCAGGCGCTGAGGTCACATTCGACCGCGTCCTGCTCGTAAACAGCGGCGAACAGACAACGATCGGCACGCCCGTTGTGGACGGCGCCGTTGTGCGCGGCAAGATCGTCGACCAGGTACGGGGTGACAAGATCATCGTATTCAAGAAGCGGCGGCGCAAGGATTCCAAGAAGAAGCAGGGACACCGTCAGAACCTGACCGTCGTGGAAATCACCGCAATCGAAGCAGGAGCGTAACGCGCGATGGCACACAAAAAGGGACAAGGTAGTTCTCGCAACGGGCGCGATTCAAATCCGCAGTACCGTGGCGTCAAGAAGTTCGGCGGAGAAACGGTGCGGGCTGGCAATATCATTGTTCGGCAGCTCGGAACCAGGTTCCATCCGGGTGAAAATGTAGGACTGGGCAAAGACTATACGCTATTTGCACTGACCGATGGTGTCGTCCGGTTTCATCAGGGCGGCAAACGCAATCGCAAGTTCGTCTCGGTCGTTCCTGCAGAATCCTGACAGCGGAACCGCATACGGTCATTTGAGAAACGGGCGCGATTGCGCCCGTTTTTGTTTGTGATCCCACGCACATCGTGTCCGTGTCGTTCCGGTTAGAATGTCAACCGGAATGGACAGCAAGAATTCCATCTTTGGGCAGCAGGATCGAGCCGTCGCACGCTGGCCGGCGTGGCTGGTACTCGCGCTTGGACTCGTCGCGACGCTCGGTGCAACGGTGGCTGTCTGGCGTACTGAAGTCGATCGCGCCCGCGAAGCCTTCAATCGCGAAGCGAATGACGGCGCACTGGCATTGCAGCGCGAGCTGCAACTGGTGCTGACGCAGGTCAACGGACTGGGCTACTATTTTGCATCCGATCACCCGGACCCGGAGCGGTTTCGTGCGCTGGTTCGATCGCTCTCAGAGCAACAACCTGCTGTGCGGGGCGTAGCGTGGCTGTTGCCAGAGACCGGTGAGTGCTGGACAGCTACCGATTTGAGGTCGCGTGATCTATGTGGCCGTTGGCAGGGGGGGCAGCTCGGTCTGGATCTTGACAACGTGATTGACATGGTGCAGGAAACCGGAACACCCGAGCTGATCGGCTATCCGACTTCGGATGGGCACCTGTTATTGCAGTTGGCACCGGCAGGGGCTGGCGCGGTGGCCGGCCTGCTGGACCTGGCGACAATTGCCCAGACCGCAGGGGATGATCGTTTGTTTCCAGATGACATGATGGTCCGCGTGCTGGATAAACCCGATGAGGGGACAGCGGTTCCCGTGTTTCAGCACGTTGGCACGGGGGAGCCGCTGCGTCGCTATCGCTATGTGCGCGCGCTGTCAGCAGGCCCGTCGCGGCAACTGACGATCGAAGCATGGCCGAAGCGCAGCTACTTGTGGTCCGCTGTGCCGGCAACGCCATGGGTGATTGCGGGGGCTGGACTTTTGATCTCGTTTCTGGGATTTTTCTATGTGGGCAGCCTGATTCGCTACACGGCAAATGTCGAAGCCGAAGTCCAGGAGCGTACACGGCAACTTGACCAGGCCAACCGCCAGCTCGCGATTCTTGCGCGGCTCGATCCGCTGACGGGGCTGCGCAACCGGCGCGCATTTCTGGAAGACGCCGAATCCGTGCTGGGACGATGCAGCTCGCAGGGGGAGGGCGCGATGGTGATGATGATTGACATCGACCATTTCAAACAGTACAACGATCATTATGGTCATCGTGCCGGTGATCATTGTCTGCAACGTGTCGCCGCGGCGATTGCGAGTTGTTGTCGCGGCGAGGACGATACTGTGGGGCGGTATGGTGGCGAGGAGTTCGCCGTTGTGATTCCCTGCAATGCTGCAATCGCCGCGCAGGTGGCAGAGCGGATCCGGGACGCCGTTGCCCAAATGGAGATCCCACACGGATTTGGTGGGGCAGGGGCGACAGTTTCAATTAGCGCCGGCGTGTTCGTCTCTGAACACGTCGAGTCCGCAAATCTTTTGTCCGAATGGCTGGAATTCGCTGATCAGGCGCTGTATCGGGCGAAAGCCGCAGGTCGGAACCGAATCGAATATGCCGGATTCGTCAGTCCAGGTGCTGAAACTTCGGCGGACGTTTCTGCTTGAACGCGAGTGCCCCCTCGAACAGATCGGGATCGGCCAGCGCGTATTGTCCAAGCAACGCTTCCAGGCGGAGTCCTTCTTCAAGCGACATGCCGAAGCCAAGAATTGCGGCCGTCTTGTCGGTTCGCATTGCCGTCTGAGGTACTTCGCACAGTTCGCGCGCGATGTCCAACGCGGCATCGAGTGACTGGCCTGTTTCGACGACGCGATTGGCCAGCCCGATCTGCAGCGCCTCGTCGGCGTCGACGAATCGTCCGGTCAGGATCAGATCCATCGCACGACTCAGACCGATCAGCCTGGGCAGACGTTGCGTGCCGCCATCCACAAGCGGCACGCCGCGTTTGCGGCAGGTGACGCCGAAGCGGGCATGACGTTCGACGATGCGCATGTCGGCCATACAGGCCAGTTCGAGCCCGCCCGCGAGCGCGTCGCCATTGATTGCCGCAAGGATCGGCTTGTCGATGTCGACCTGCCGCGAATAACCGATGTAGCCGCGGCCGTGCAGCGCAAAGCGCCGCCGCTCGCCGGGAGACGCATCGGGCCCGGGACCGAGCGTATGGACAGCGCCGAGATCCGCTCCTGCGCAAAAGGCGTGTTCGCCGGTTCCCGTCACAATGGCGACGCGCAGATCATGCGTATCGCGAAACGTCGTCCAGGCTTCATCCAGAGCGGCAGCCGTTTCGCCATCGATGGCATTGCGCACGTCCGGGCGATTCAGGCGGATGATCAGAATGTGAGAATCGACGATCTTCGTTTCAACCTTTGTCATAGAAGCATCCTTGCCGGATCGGTGTCAGTTACAGGGGAGTGCGTCGAGACAAATCACAGGATACCAGTGGCACAGTGGCGGGCGACTGACTTGATCCAGTTTCCAAACCGGTGTTACTCTGAAAAGAGAGGCTGGAATGCTCGATTGTTACTTCCCAGCATGTTCGCCAGCGCGGTGGTATCTGTATCGCCGCTCGATTTCCTCTGGCAGACGATTTTCCCGCACATTACATTTTCATACTGAACCGAAACGCCACTTGCGTTCCGACGAGTTGCTCTGCCGGTTTGTGGAGTAGTGTTTGTGCGTGAATTGCCGCAGCGTCTGTCATTGATTGTGCTCGACACGCGAGTCCTGTCTGCTCTCAAGATCACCAAAACTACAAGAGAACGGCGTTCATCGCCGGCGCCGCAGGCGTTGTGCATCAGTCGCAAGTACTTCGCGCTTGATCGTGTGGTTGCGAACGGTGGTCACGGCTTCTCGTCAAGTGAGAAGCAAGCTGACGAGAAACCATATTGGCGACGACGAGACAAGATTCACGCTACGTCAGGTCTGGTGGTGACGGTTCGGAATGCCGGTGCCTGCACAGTCGGCTGCTGCCGGACGCCGTACGAATTGTGCCTGGAGCAAATTGAGAATCCTGGCCAGTACCAGGAATGCCAGCGGGGCAACCCGACAGGCGAAAGTTATCGCTGGAAACAAACGCGCCGATGCGCGCTGGGAAGGGGGCAAGGATCATGCGTGCGAACAGGTCTGTTCCTGGATTTTTTAACATGGCATACGGGATCTGGCGCCTTTCTCTGTGGGGAATCGCTACATTGTTACTCGTTTTACCTGCTGGTTGTGCGGACGGCGAGAAGGGCCTCGATACAATCGACTCGGTATCGTGCGAGGACCGTGACGGTGATGGGTTTGGCGTCGGTTGTTTTGATGCCGACGGAACGATGCTGGCTGACTGTGACGACACGGATCCCGACGTCCACGAAGCGGCGCAGGGTTACATCGATGCGGATCAGGATGGCATAGGTGGGGCCGAAGTCATCGAGATCTGTGCTGGTCGCCCTTTGGCAGGTGAGTCGGAAACGACTGGCGACTGCGACGACCGCGACGCCAGCGCGTTCACCGAAGTCACTGGCTACCGGGATCGCGATGGTGACGGTTACACCAGTGGAACGCCTGTAGTGCAATGCACGGACGGCTCACTGCCAGCGGGGCTGTTTGCATCAGCCAGCGCGTCGCCTGATTGCGATGACGACGACGATGCGATTCATCCGGGAGCAACGGAAATTCTTGGAGACCTGCTCGATAACGATTGCCGCAACGGTGACCTGTTTCCGACTGACAGTGACGGTATCTTTGTGTCGACGGCAGGGGATGACGGCAACCCGGGTACACGCGCGGCGCCGGTCCGGACGTTGACGACCGGGATGGTCAAGCTGGCTGCGACCGGCAAGACTGGTCTGTTCGTTGCTGGTGGGACGTATCCGGAAGCAATCACGCCTGGGCAGAACGGTGTACCGATTCTGACATTGACGATTTACGGCGGGTACAGCAACGACTTCACGACTCGAGATGTCAGCGGCACGCCAACGATCATCAAACCGACTGTCGGAACAGAGCAACCGGTAAACATCACATCCGCGGTCAACCTGACCCTGATCGGACTCGATCTGATGCAGACGCCGGCAAGTGGTACGCAGTTTTATGTGTACTCATCCGGCAATCTGAGGCTGTATTCGGTCAACATCAAGGGTTACCCGGAGCTGCGGGACGGGGCAAAATATGGCATCTATCTGAACGGCGGTACGCTGTTCATGTCGCGTTCAACAGTGTCCGGGATCTTTGCGATAACCAACACCGTATTCGGTGTCCGGAGCAATGCTGCAAGGGTCGAAATCGAACGTTCGACCTTCCGGGATAATGGACATGAGCTTGGAGGCGGCCTCTACCAGATCTACCACAATGCGAACGGGAGCGATGCGGAAATGGTCCAGCAGGGGCTGATTCTGGATCGTGTGACGATCGAAGCGGGTCGATCTTCGGGTCAGTGGGTTTATGGCATCATGGCCTTCGCGCGGCGGGTCACGATTACCAACAGCAATATTTATGGCTATGACTATTCGGGGAGCGGAGGATTCGGCGCGTACCTTCAGGACGACGGTAGCTGCAACACTTGCGATGGCCGGGTCGACATTCGCAACAGCACGTTTGTTGGCGCCGGCGCGCACCGCGGCACAACAGGTCTGGGCAAGGGGCTGAATCTGTATTATTTCCAGAATGTCGTGTTGCAAGGCAATACGTTCATCGGCGGACTGTCTGGTGGTGGCACAGCCTACGGCGTATATGCGGAGTCCAATCGTTACGTTACGGCGACCGCCAACGCATTTGTCGGCGGCAGAAAGATTGCGGGTGCGGCCCAGGGACTCTACACCGCCAATACAGATGGTCGCCTGGATATCTACAACAACAGCTTCGATGTGGGCAGCCTGACCAGCACCGGCTATGGTCTGCAAATTCGTAAAGGTGTCGCGCTGGTCAATGTTACGCACAATACGGTGACACTCGGCGAATGGCCCGACATCGAAAACGATACAGATTGGACCGCATACGGAATTCGTGTGCAGGAAATCGCGCCCTCATCTCCAGGCATCACTGTCGCCAACAACAGTATCAGTGGTATCGATGCTTGGCAGGCGTTCGGATCCTCGTACTCGGCGAACTACTATGGCATCTATCTGGACGGCAATCAGACGACGTTGGACGTCCGGGAAAACAGCATCGAGCTCGGTGTTTCTGGTGATTCGACGGCGATTTACAGTACCGCTCACGGGACGTCACCAGGCCGCATTGCCGACAACAACATCCGCAGCTCTGGAGGCGATGAGGTGTACGGTATCCATAGCGCCGAGGATGAGTATGTGACGATTTCGGGCAATCGTATTACGCACGACGGCTCCAGCGATGACCTCTACGGGATAGCCATTGATGGTGGCGGCAATCAGACTGTGCTGGGCAATACGATTCTCATCAAGGGGGGGGAGGATGTATTCGGTTACGGCCTTGTCGAACGGGATGCGGATCGCACGACCTTGTTCCGCAGCAACACGATACAGATCGGCAACAACTACGAAGCCGCGGGCGTTGAAACGAACTGTGGTTACGCCCGCTTCGAGACCAATACCATTTTGCTGGGCAAGGCAACCGGCGAACAGGTGTATGGCGCTTATCACTCTTGTGGAGATGCGACGTATCGCGGCAATAGAATCCAGGTCGACGGGACGACAGGGGCGTCGAATACCTATGGTTTCTACATCGATGGTGGTCCGACCCTGATCGACAATCAGATCAGCGCCGGCAGCGTGCAGAACTCGGCCGCTGATTCCTACGGCGTGTATGCCCTTCTCGAAAACGATCCTGACAACCTCTGGTTCGAGGGGAACGACATTGACGGTGGCGAGACGGAAAACGGTACGAGTTATGGGGTCTTCATTGCTTTTGCGCCCGCCGTCAGTACTGTTCTTCTCAACAATCGCATCGCGGGGGGGCATAGCCAGTCGGGACGCACCTTTGGGGTATACGTCAACAGCGCCGACGGCAGCGACCTGGTCATGATCAACAATTTCATCCACGGGGGCCGTGCCGGACTGGACGGATTCGATGGGAAAACCTGGGGCGTGTTCTTCGGGGAATACGACATCAATGCGTACCTTGGTGCCAACAGCATCTATGGTGGTGACGGCAATCTCGACAGCAGCAGCGAGGGTGCGGTCGGGTTGTATTTCCAGGGTTCCGACTACGGTTTTGTTGTGACCAACAACATCATTCATGCCGGAAGCAACCCGAGTGGATCGCCGATCGCGGTAGTCGACAACAGTCAGGAGGCGGGGACAATGGGCTCGACGAATTTTTACGACAATCTGTTGTTCGGCGCCGAGACATACCATCTGTATCGGGCCGACGGGAGTGGAGTCCTCATCGACAGCATCGCAACAATCAATGCCTGCGGCTGGGATGCATGCGGCAACGCTTCTGGCAACATCGAAGGTGATCCGCAATACCTGAACCCGACGGCGCTCGATCTGCACATCAATGTCGGCAGCGTTGCGATCAATGCAGGTGGCGACATAGACACGACACCGCTCGGCATCAGCGTGCCGCAGGCCG
>RFIY01000284.1 GCA_003695505.1 Candidatus Dadabacteria bacterium
GGCGCCGCCGACGGCCACGATGTTCTGGTTGCGACCGATATCACGCCACGTCGCGAACTCGAACGACAGCAGGAACTGACCGTCGCGATGCTGACCCACGACCTGAAGACGCCCCTGACCGCCCTTGGCGGTGTACTGTCACTACTCGAGGACACCGAGACGTCCACGTCGGCAGAGCGTCATCGGCTCTACGACGCCGGCACGCGCAATGTACAGCGCATGCTGGCGCTGATCGGCGACATGCTGGAACTGCATCAGTTGCGGCGGGGGCACGCGCAGATACACCTGCAACCCATACGCCCCCGTGAGCTGGTTCAGGAGGTCGTACGGGGGCTGGCGCCTGCGGCCGACGAGGCAGGCGTCTCGCTGACCTGCGGCAGGCTGGACGAGGGCACCATCGTCGCCGATCCGCAACGGCTGCAGCAGGTCGTCGAAAACCTCTGCTCCAACGCGCTGCGCTACGCCGGAAAGGGTGCAACCGCGACCGTGGACGTCGTAGCAACAGCAGACGCCCTGCAGATTGCCGTCAGCGATAACGGCCCCGGCATTCCAGAGGCGATACAACCAATCCTGTTCAAGCCTTTCCAGATTCGCTCCGTTGGTCACAAGCCCCACCCGAACAGTACCGGCCTTGGCCTTGCAACCGCGAAATTGCTGGTCGAACAGATGGGCGGAACCCTGCGCCTGGCGCACACCGGCCCGGACGGCACGCGCTTCTCAATCACATTTCCGAGGGCCTGACGCCGCAGATACCTGTCTTCGCCTGTCCAGTAATACGCGAATACGCCCCCCTCACGAAGGCTCGCATCGCCCTCCCTATTCGAAGCGAATCTCGAGTCGATCGAGGAGATCGGCAATCTGTCCAATCAGCTCGCTACAGGCGTCTGCAGCACCGGCGACAGCCGCCGCTTCGAGTTCCCCGGCCAGATCGGAGAGCGGACGAACGCCGTAGCTGCCACCACTGCCGCGTACGCGATGCGCGACGCGGCGCAAATCTTCGAAGTTTCCCTGCTCCAGCATGCGCCGCCAGTCCTCCAGCTCGGCGCGACGTTGGGCCAGATACGGTTCGACCAGATCGGCGTAAACGTCGGAAACGGTGATCACCAGGCGTTCAGACATCAGATTGGCAACTTTCCGGACATACCGGGTCTCGTCAGTTTCGGTGTGATGCTATCGGTTACTATATCGTCTTATGATCACTTGTGTTCGATTCTTCTGTTCAGGCGCCTTCGCGGCACTGCTGTTCGCGGCCGGCTGTACCCCGCGCGCGACAGATTCCGGCGCGTCGCCGCTGCCACGTCCTCCTGCCAGCCCCAATCCATCGGGTCTGGCCGTGATGCTGCCCCCGAACGATGCCCCGGCGGCTGCAACCGTGGCGACCAGCCGCTGGAAGTTTGTGTTTGCCGGCGACATCCTGCTCGCCGGCAGCGCGACCCCGGAGCTGGCGCAGACGGGGTTCGCATCACCATTCACGGCATTCGCAAGTATTCTCAGGCAGGCGGATCTCGCGATGGCGAACTTCGAGGCCCCGATCGCAACGACGGCTCCGGAATGGCCTGACAAGCGATTCACCTTCCAGATGCCGCGTGCCGTGACCAGAGCACTGGCAGATGCAGGCTTCGACGTGCTGCATCTCGCCAATAACCACATCGGAGATCACGGGCGTTGGGCGATGCTGGAGTCGGTCCACGCCCTGCAGCAGGCGGGCCTGTCGCCGTGCGGCGTCGGTCGCAATCGGCAGGCCGCGGCACAACCGGTATTGGTGACTTTACCCAACGGGCTTCGGGTGGCACTGATCTGTTTTTCGAACACGCTGCCAGAGGAATTCTGGGCTACGACTACGCAACCCGGAGCCGCCTACGGACATCCCGAGGCGGTTTCCGCGGCCGTCAGGCGGGCACGTTCGCAAGCTGACCTGGTCATCGCGTCGTTCCACTGGGGTGCGGAACTGATGCGTGAGCCGAAACGCTATCAGCGCGATCTGGCGCATCTGGCCATCGATCAGGGCGCCGATATCGTTGTCGGCCACCACCCCCACGTGCTGCAGCCGATCGAGTGGTATCGCGGTCGGCCGATTCTTTACAGCCTTGGCAACTTCGCATTCGGCAGTTATAGCCGCAACGTCAGCGAAAGCGCGTTGATCACCATATCCGGCGACGGGGCCTCCGTGACCGATGTCGCGGTTCTGCCGCTCGACGTCTACAATCCGCGTGTCGTCTTCCATCCGCGCCCGCTCCCGGAAGCAGCAGCGCGCCGGGTTGCCGAGTTTCTGTTCGGCTCCACGGTCACAAGGGATACCGCGGGCTGGTTTCGTCCTGCAATCTCACCAATGAACACACACAAGGAGGGCCATCATGGCCACAACGCGACCGATTGAACTGTACGGCGTCGGCAACGCGCTGGTCGACAAACAGGTCAAAGTAACCGATGTCGAGCTGGAAGAGCTCCGGCTCACTCGCGGTGGCATGCAACTGACATCCGCCGACGAGCAAAAAGCGATTCTGGACACGATCGGTGATCGCGACGCCGAGCTGCATGCCGGTGGATCCGCTGCCAACACGATTGTCGCCTTCGCGCAAATGGGCGGCCGCGCCGCGTACGCCTGTGCGCTCGGGCGCGATGAATTCGGGGAATTCTATCGCCGCGATTTCGAGCGCTACGGGATCCGCCTGGACGCGGCCGAGAAGCATCTGTCTCCGACCGGCACCTGCCTGATCCTGATCACACCCGACGGTGAGCGGACAATGAACACGCATCTTGGCGCGTCCGAGCGGCTGGAGGCGACGGAGATCGACTCCGATGCGATCTCCGATGCCGAATGGCTGTACGTCGAAGGTTACCTGCTGACGGGCCCCGATCAGCGCGATGCGGCGTTCGCGGCGCTGGAAGCCGCGCGTTCGGCGGGAACAAAGGTCGCCTTTACGTTCTCGGATGGGTTCGTCGTCGATAGCTGTGGCGACGACATGCGCCACATCGTGCGGGAGTACGCGGACCTCGTCTTTGCCAACGAGCGCGAGGCCGCCGTGTACACTGGCGAGCGCGAGCCCCTGCACGCGCTTTCGGGGATCGCACGGGAGTGCACGTTGACCTGCATCACGCTGGGGGAACAGGGTTCAATCATCTGCCAGGATGGCAATATCTGGGAAGTTCCGGTCGAACCGGCGACCCCGGTCGATCTGACCGGTGCTGGCGACATGTTCGCGGCCGGTTTTCTGTTTGGCCTGATCCGCGGCCTGTCACCGGCTCGTTGCGCGAAGCTCGGCTCCGAGGCTGCGCGCCGCATCGTTCAGCAAATGGGTGCGCGCCTGACGTCGGGGCTTCCCGAGCTGGCGGAAGGCTACGTGAAGCGCTGAGCGACCTACCGGAGAGATTCGGTCTGGTCGATGCCGAGCAAGTCCTGAATCAGATCCTGGTATTCCGATGACGGTGTGACCGGGGACGCACCGGTCGTCGCTGGCTCCGGCGCGGTCGTTTCCGGCTCCGCGAATTCGTCGGCGAGCAGATCCTCATCCAGTTCGACCGTCGCATCTTCTTGTTCGGCCGGCGCTTCGAGCGCGATTTCGACACGCCGATTCAGCGAGCGACTCTTGGGATCCGACCGCGGGACCAGCGGCTCCGTGTCTCCGTACGCCTCAACGCGAATCCGGTCAGGGTCGATCCCCCGGGCAATCAGCGCCTGGGCGACGGCTTCCGCGCGCGCCCTGGACAGTTCAAGATTCATCGCTGTGCTGCCGCGGTCATCGGTGTGTCCTCGCACGACGATACGTAGGGTTTCCGGCAACTGGTGCAGCTTGTCCGCGAGCCGATCGAGCAGTCGCGCCGACTCCGGATCGATCTCTGCCGAATCGGTGCGGAACTGGACCGGATCGCCGAACAGAACCTGCTGACCACGCACAACGATTTCGCCCTCTTTGGGCACCGGCACGATGCCGACGGACGCCGCGTGTTCGCCGGGGCTGCCCACCACGATCGTGGTCACGGATGGAATGTAGCCATCGGCAACAACCGCAATGCGCCATGTGCCCAGCGGCAACTCGTAGTGGATCACGCCATTCGTGTCAGCGGTTTCGCGTGTGACACCGGCAACAAAGCCGGAGGCATCCGACACTGGTGCAGCCGTTGTCACATCGGTCACCAGCAGGGAGACGTAGCCGCTCACCTGTTTCTCGCGAATGCGTGGCGCCATTTGATCCAGTACCGGCGCGGTCGCAGCTAGGAGCGGCAAAAGGTGCAGGCGAATGCGCTCGGAACGGGTCAATACCGTGCGTGTGACCATCGGCAGATAACCAGGTGAACTAACCGCGATCGTCACCGGCCCGGCAGGTGCGAGGACTTCCACGGCGCCGTCTTCCTCGGCCCGCTTGCGAATCGCCGTGTCACCGGACCGGTCTGGATTTACGGTGACGGTCGCGCCTGGCAGCACCCGGTCGTCTGGATCCGCGGCCTCCACACGCAAACCAACGATCTCGCGGCCGCGCCAGCGCTCGGCAGCCTGGACCTGCCCGGCACGCCGTTGACGCCGCAATGCGCGGCGCAGCGCGCGTCCCTGCGGCACTTCGGGCGCCCCCGGCACCGGCACGACGACTGGCGCAACCGGCGCCGTCACGGCCGCAACAACCGGGGGCGTTGTCATCGGAATGGTTGCCGCGACAGCCTCGGCTGCACGCGTTGGTGCCGATGGACTGGTTACGGCGACGGTCGGCGTCGAGACAACCGTTTCCCCGGTGGCTGCTACTGGCGCTGCGCCATCGACCGGGACACGAGGCTCAGCCGGCGGTGCTGTTTCGCCGACCGGCTCGCCTTCACGCTGGCCTCCGGGAATCAGCGCCCGGGCAATGCCGCCGACAGCGCCCACGGCACCGCGCCCTGCTGACGCGGCTCCCTCGACGGCCTCCGCCGCTGCGCCTGCTGCAGCTTCTGCCGTCCCCTCGGGCGCGAGCTCTGCCGCGCCTTCGACCCCAGACGGAGCGACCGGAGCGGCCGGCTGTGCTGCCGCCTCTGGCTCTACTGTTGCCGCACCTGCGTCACCTGCTGCGCCTTCCGGCGTTGCCGCCCCCTCGGGTGCGAGTTCAACCGCGCCTTCGGCGCCAGACGGGGCAACCGGCACGGTCGGCTGTGCTGCCGCCTCTGGCTCTGCCGCGGCCGCGCCTGCGCCACCTGCTGCAGCTTCCGACGCCACGGCGCCCTCGGGGGAAAGCTCAACCGCGCCTTCGGCGCCAGAC
>RFIY01000285.1 GCA_003695505.1 Candidatus Dadabacteria bacterium
AGGTGCCGATGACACCCGAGACCGGTGCCCAGCTCGTCGAAAAATACCAGTGCCGCACCTGTCACCGGATTGGCGGCGAAGGCGCGATCTTCGGCCCCGACCTGGCCGGCATCACCAAAAAAGTCAATGACCCCGCCCATGTCACGCTGCGGCTCTGGTTGCGTGACCCCTCCGCACTGCGCCCGTCCACGCCGATGCCGAACTTCCGCCTGTCCGATACCGAAATCGAGGCGATCATTCTCTATCTGGCGGAGCTGGACGGCGGACAGTAACCCCGTCCCGAACAAAGAATGACCAGGCTCGCCTGTCCGCAGACCGTCGAGCGCGATTCCGATCAGCCGGGCGATCAGCAGCCCCGCCATCAGCCACGTGGCGGTCGCGGCCAGCGTCAGCAACCCGCATTGCCACTGGCTGCGCCGAGATCAGAACTGCCCGCGTTGCCGATACCCCGCAACGGCCTTGCGCAGTGACGTATCCAGATCGACGGCGGGCGTCCAGCCGAGCCGCTGCCTGAGGCGCGACGCGTCAAAGACGAATGCCGGCGCGGTGATCAGTTTGAACTGTTTGTCATCGAGCTGGTTCCTGAATCCGAACCACGCCGAAAGCAGCATCATAACGCGACTCGCGAGCCAGAGGATCGACCGCGGTATCGCAATGGTCCGCACACGGGTTCGCCCCAGCGCTTTTCCGATTCTGGTGAACAGCGCCGTCGTGGCCACGATTTCGTCGCCGGCGACGTAATACGTCTGGTGGCCGGAACCATCTTCGTGACTCATCAGAACGATTGCAGAAATCAGATCGTCGATATCCACCGTACTGAGCAACTGATCCACGCCCGCGGCTCTGAAGCCAAACCCTCTACGCGCCATGCGATACAGCGCGAGCGTCGCCTCGTCACCAGGACCCAGCGTCAGCACCGGTCGGAACAGGGTCACAGGAAACGTGGCATTCTGCAGCAGAAAATGCTCGGCGCGCAGCTTGGCGATGCCATACGGATCGATCGGCCGGCACGGTTCGCCTTCGGTCACCGGCCTGCCGCCCGGACAAGGCCCGGCGACCGCAGCGGACGACGCGAACAGAAACCGCCGCGGCGTCCATTCCTGACGCTCGATGCAACGGTACAAATCGGCAACCGCGACAAAGTTGACGTCTTCATATTCCTGCTCATTGTGCGCGTGCACGACCCCGGCGAGATGGATCACGCAATCCACGGCTGGCAGCACCAGATCGGGATCGCGAAACATGGACAGATCACCACGGAGCACCTCGACCCCGCGCTCCTCGAGCCAACGCGCCTTGTCAGGGCGACGCACCTGCGCGACGATCTGGTGCCCGTCATCGAGAAGCCGGTCACAAAGGTGCGAACCAATAAGACCGGTGATGCCGGTGATCAAAACTTTCAACCGTCTGGCCTTTTCAAGCAAGGATTATCGCACGCGGGCCCACTACATCACGCCCGCCGCAAGGCGATCAGAGACAGGGTATCATTGGGTTTTGCTGGTCGCACGACATCTGCCTCTAACCTGCCGAAGATTCCAGGAACTCCCGACGAGCATTGAAATGCATGGAGCGCGGCGATACAATAGAACCATAATTCGAACTATATTTTGGAGTTTTTTATGGATCAGTTATTTGCAACATTTTCAACAAGCATTACCGAGCTGAAAAAAAACCCAAGCGCTGTCATCGAAGCGGCCGGCGACGAAGCCGTTGCGATCCTCAACCACAACCGACCCACGGCATACATCGTTCCGGCCAAGGTCTATGAGGCGCTGATCGAGGCACTGGACGACCACTACCTGGGGCTTCTGGTTCGGGAGCGCGAATCGGAGCGCGACAAGGCCATCGAGGTTTCCCTGGATGAGCTATAGACTCAAGTTCTTGCCAACCGCGCTCAAGGAATGGCATAAGCTGGGTCCGGCCATTCGGGACCAGTTCAAGAAAAAGCTTGCAGAGCGCCTGGAGAATCCTCGGGTGCCCAAAGATCGACTATCCGGTTTCAGCGACCATTACAAGCTGAAATTGCGCAGCGTCGGTTACCGGCTGGTCTATGAGGTCATCGACAAGGAGGTCGTGGTTCTCGTCATCGCGGTCGGCAAGCGAGAAGGCGGAAAAGTATATTCGGTCGCAAAAACGAGGGTGAACAAGAAGAAATCCTGAGGGCGATTGCACCCACGAAACAACCTGCGGCTACGTCGCCGAGCGGCGGATCCGTCTCCGCAATCGCTACGACGGATCCGCGGGAGTTGTAGACCCGCCGCAGGCGGGGCGGAGCGAGGGCCGCGTCAGCGGCCGCAACCCCGACCGTTTGGCGCAAGCCAGACGGGCCCGGATCGCTGGCGATGGCGCGAAAGGCGGCACAGCCTGCCCCCTGAAAACGTTCGCTGCGGACAACTACGATTCTGCCACCCACAAACACCAGGCTATCGCTCAGCTCCGACGCCCGGGAGGCGCGCATGCGGCCGATTTTTTTGCAAGCGTAGTCCCCGCTACGCTTTTCGAAAAATCACCCACCTGCACACCCCCCGAACGCCGGCCAGAGTGCGATCCACCACCACCGATCCGGGCATCGCGGGGGCAACGTCCCGTCCGGGAATCTCGCAGCGCCGTCCCACAAAAAAAGCTCCCC
>RFIY01000036.1 GCA_003695505.1 Candidatus Dadabacteria bacterium
AGAGTACATTGTCGAGCGACGCGGAGTCATCGACCTGAAGGGGAAAGGACCGACAGACGTCTGGTGGCTTTGCGGTGTCCGGACGGAGGCGAGCGATCCGCCCGCTGACTCAATTTGCTGAGTCGATGATCCAGATCAGGCTCGATAGCAACCGGTTCAGGTCGGGGTTACTGTAAACGCCGGTCGTAGCGACCGCATATTCACCCGGAGCCGTAGACGTCACCGGCTGCAGCAGCCCGTTCAGGTTTGGATTGGGCATAAACAGATAGACCGGATCGACGATGCCGTTCGCCGGTTCGGTACTGCCAAGCGGATGCTGTTGCGCGAGAGGCGGCAGTGATGCCACGGCTGTGCTGTCGAGCTTTTCGAGCGCGACGAACGGATCACCGCTGCGCAGCGCGACCGGTTCATCCCACTTGCCATTACCGACCCCGGGGCGCCCGGACGAGTCGGCGACCAGGTCGCCATTGGCATCCGGCAGACCGTCCACACCGGTATCTTCGAATTCCCCATCGTCCACGGCATCGTTGCCGTTGGCATCCGTCCAGGGCTCCTGCTCGCTGCGCGTCACAAACGCACCTGCGCGATCACAGCCGGCCACCGTTCCAACTTCGGATTCGATGCAATAGAACGGCAACAGACCCGTGTCACGGTCCTTCAGGTCCGTCACGGGCGCGGTAAACAGCGTGCTGAGATTGATCGCCGGAATACGCAGCCCGTCCGGGCGCTTTGGCCCCGGGTAGTCGCCCACTGCGGTGCTGAGCGCCGTTTCCAGCAGATCTGTCCAGACCCAGTCGGGCGCAAGGAACACCGTGGCATCATTGTCAAGACTTTGCCGCGCCAGTCGCGCCAGTTCCTGCAGGCGCGACGTCGACAGTAATGGATCGATCGCCAGCACGACGATGTCGTTGTCTGGCACGCCCGCGACACGGACGAGAATCTGCCGAATGAATTTTCCTTGTGGGAAAACGTCATCATCCTGCTCGTCGTCCTCGTTTGCCAGGTAATCCAGCCCATTCTCGATCGCTGCCAGTCCGTCGCTGGCCCGCGCACGCAGCGCCGCCAGTGCGGTGCTGTCCGCCAACAGCACGCCGAATTCGGCGTCGAGCCAGGGCGGCGTGTCAAAGCCGAGGGCGTCGGATGCATCAAGTATCCAGGCAGGAATCTGCGCGGGAGAATCGGGCAGATCCGGTATCGTCGCATCGGTCAGTGCCGCATCGACGACGGTCGCGACGACTCCGTCGTAGGCGGCGACGAACTTGACCGCGGTCACGGCTTCCTGCAGCAGACCGTAAATCAGTCTGATTTCGGTCAGATCCCACTCGCCGGAAAGATCGACTGGCGTCGTGTCTGTAACAATGCCGGGCAGGACGAAACTGCCCTCGTCAAAGGTGAACGAAAAGTCATCCTGCGTGATCACCTCACGCCATGGCTGAATGATGCCTTCGTCGAGTACGACGTCGACGAGCGTCGACAGGATCGGCACGAGATCTTCGCCAGGCGGCAGAGGCGGCGCGCTGGAATCGGGTTCGGTTTCCGTTGTCGTGTCGGTCGAATCGCTGACCAGCCGTGCGGCGCTGTGAAGCAGGTCTGCGACGCCGATCATCCCGATACCGAATGCGGCGCGCACATGTTCGGTGCTGCCGGAAGTCGTTGCCGCGTACACGTCCCGATACAAACCCAGCGCTTCGGCGCGCGCGAATGCATCGCCGACCCGCGTCCGCAACAGTTGCTCGGCCTGTTCAAGCTTGCGCGTGGTGGACACTTCGTTGCACCCTGCCGCCAGAACGACGCAGGCCAATATGGACAGGACGACCCGCATCAGAACCGCGCCCCAAAACTGATGCCAGCCATGGTCGCACCCCAGCGGTAGACACCGTTGTTCAGAATCGTGGCCTCACCGACGATGGCGATCGGCTCGGCTTCACTCGTCGTAACCTCGCGCTTGTGATAGATCACATGCGTCAGCCCGAGGTTCCCGTAAAAACGTCCGTAATCGAGCCCGTATCCGACGCCAAGAATGTGGCGATTGCCGTCGTAGTCGGTCAGGCTGAGCCGACTGTCTTTCGCCGCACTCATATCGAAGGTATAGCCCCAGCGAACCTCCTGATGCTCATCCAGATCGTAGCCCGCGCCACTTTGCACGGCAAACGAATTGCGATAGTCCTTCTTGAGCGTAATGTCTTCGAATTCGAACACACCAATTTGATTGTTCTTGAGATCGATCAACTGCTCGGTATATTCGCTGAAATTGAAGTAGCGCCCCGTCAGCTCCCAGCGCCAGGTGTCATTGCGGAAACCGACCGCGAGACGGGCCTCCAGCGGATAGCGCTGCGACGCGGTTGCGTTGTCAAAGGCGGTATCGGGATCAAAGCCAACCGCCGGGAAATCGACGCGGATCTTGCCGTGCACGGCAAAGTCGACGCCCGGGGCAAAGACGGCACCAATAGTCCAGTGCTCAATCGGCGCGATCAGCAGCCCAACCTTCGGCCGTGGCGCGAGGTCTCCGGTGCCGTCGAACTGGATCTGACCTTCAAGCGTCCGCATACCAACGACAAGCGGGATCGCCATCCGCTGCGAGACCCAGGGATACCCGATATCGAGGCCCAGAGACAGTGTGATGGCACTGACCGGCCGCCAGGCCGCCGCGACGGTACCCCAGGCAAGGCTGACGCGCGTCCGCTGGATCTGATAGCGCTGCGGGCCATCGTCCTCAAATGTCTGCCGCGGACCGTACGGCGTGAACAGCCCGCCGGCGATCGCCCAGTGATCGTTGATCTTCCAGCCACCGTACAGGTTGGGGATGTGATTGACGTAGTCTCCGGCATTCGATGTCTTCTCACCATCTCCGAGGCCGGGTACAGGCGCCGGGTCGAACGAGGCCCGATAGTAGAACGCGAAATAGTGAAATTCGGCGGTCAACCCCTGCTGCAGGTTGATCAGCTGCGCCGGATTGTGATCGAGTACGGACAGATCGTCGCCCTGCGCGACCCAGGCACCGGACATGCCCTGGGCCTTTGCGCCACCCATCGGAAAGATCAGACCACTCGCCGACGAACCAGCAGGTACCAGCATCGGAAGCCCGAGGAACAACAATGTCAGGACGACTCGCTTCACGGTTGATTATTCTTGTGGGAATAGCCCATTCTGTCAAACGGGTACCTGATCGCCGCTCACACGTCGCGCGCCGCCGCTTCGCCGCAAAAAAAACGGCGCCCCCAGAGGCGCCGTTTGCAGTCATGCTGTTGCTGAACCGAAATTCAGGAAATCTTCCACTTTTCCTTGAATTCAGCCAACGACAGTTGATAGTAGTCCGCGTTCTTTTCGATGAAGTCCTGCTCATCATCCGGCACTGCATCTTCGGAATAGATTGCCTCTACGGGGCATTCCGGTTCGCAGACGCCGCAATCGATGCAGACATCGGGGTCAATGTACAACTGATCGGTGTCCTCGAAACCGTCCTCATCCGGCTTGGGATGAATGCAGTCGACAGGACAAACTTCGACACAGGCGGTATCTTTTGTACCGATGCAATTTTTGCCAATGACGTATGGCATCGCTGAGCAACTCCTCTGTCTTGCAGCCGCTGGGGCTCGCGTGTTGGGGATGGAAAAAAAAAAAACCGGCTGGAGGCCCTCTATTTGACCATGTGGTCAAGATGGGTACTCCTGAGCATAGGGTAGCATATTCGGGTGAATTTGCACATTGCGGAACCGGCCACCCCGCGCTGCGGTCAAAGGCGGGCAACGCCGTACCAGAAAGGACCAGTTCGTTGAAGACAAATGCTTTGCTCGTAGCTGCCGTGGCCGCGTTTTCATCACCGGCTCTGGCGGCCCCTGATGCGGCCACCGATTCGGCCGGCCGCATCCTGATCGACTGGCGCCCTGCGCCGGAAATGCGGTACATACATTCGAGCAGCTCCAAGTCACGCACCAGCGTCAAGCAGCCGAACCAGAAAGAATCCCACACGGTTGCCGACGTATTGACCAATATCATTCTGATCGAGACCGGCCCCCGCGAATTCGACGGTACACAGCCCTTGTCGATTCTGTTGCGGGATTCCCACGCACAAGCGTTCACGCAAATGCTCAGGCCGCTACAACGCGAGTCACCGCTGAAGGACTATGCCGGTATCCGTGCCGAGCTGAATCTGAGGCCAGACGGCACGCTCAAACTCAGTGACGCGGACGTCAAAGGAAAGCCGATCAAACCGGCACTACAGACGCTCTACAGCATGGCAAAGAATGTCCTGTACCCGTTTCCGCCGGCGCGCAAACATCTCGCGGTCGGGGAATCCTGGGAGGCAAGTGAATTTCGTCGCCTGCCCGTACAACGGGCGCTCGTCGATGTCGAGGTACTACGAAAGATCACCGTGGCAAACATCACACCGGGCACCATCGACTTCAAGACGGATATCGTGGTTCGCCCGCGCTACCCTGACCAGGGGCAGGCCATGTTCGGCCGAGGTTCAGGCACATGGACGCTCAGCCGCGTCTTCGGCGTCTTTATTCACGCAAATGAAAAACTCGTCACCGAATCGAAAGTACTTGGCCCAAAGGGCTGGCTGTTATTCAAGTCGGATACCGAGACCGAGCTGGTGACCGAACCAGAGCCGTTGAAGAAGTAGCCTCAGCCCACCCTCTTTCCGGAGCGCTTCCGCACAGCGTCGCAGCCCCGGCGATCAGGAACGACGGCCCCCCGGCGCGAGTCAATGCAGCGCGTGCGCGAACGCGTTTTTTGTACACGTCCGACCTGCGGCGATCAGCTCAGCGCACCCGACAACGCCGCGGCCGATGACTTCCTTTTTTCGGATATCGGACCGATACCCTGAGTAGTCTCGTCGCTGCCGGTAAGATATGCAACCGCGTTGCTGACCGCAGCCTGACACGTTTCACTGCTTGTCACAGTCCGGCAGCCGCTCCGGCCACAGGTCGGTTTCGTCTGTCACGTCTCGCGTCAGGCAGCGCAGGCGGTTGATCGTTCCGCGGTAGTCCGACAGCGCAAGCCGAAACAGGTGCTCCTGCCACTCTGGGTGGGCACCGTAGACATGGTGCGCGAGCAGGAAGGCGTGATTGATTGGCGCCTCCGCCAGGCGGCGGTAGCCTTCTTGCGACCACGGCGCGTCGGCGATCTCCTGCTTCAGTTTCGCGATGACCCTGGCCTTGATCTGCAAACGGGCCTCAGCGGTCGTGGTGGCTGCGTAAGCCGTTTCAAGGTCGCGGATCGTGCGGTCGACCAGATCGCGCCAGAGGCGTCGGTCGGCAAGGCGCGCTTCGAGTACTCGTGCCAGCTCGGGGTCGGCATCACGGAGCAACAAGAGCGCACCTGCGTCGCCCAGCGCCGTTGCAACCGACTCATTCCAGTCACTGTGCCCTGGAGCGTACACGGTTGCGTGGACGAGTTCGTGGACGACGGTGTTGACGATGGCATCATCCGGTAGCCGGAAGAATGCTGGAAGCACGGGATCCGGTAGCCAGCCCAGCGTACTGAACGCCGAAGCGGTGCGCAGGTAATGATCCTTGTCCGGAAAGTGATCGGCGACGTAATCCTCGGCGCGCGCGCGGTCGAAAAAACCAAGATAGGGCACCCGCCCCGCGATCGGAAACTCCCAGTACACCGTTTCGAGCCGGTCAGGTTCGGCGATGGCAATCACCCAGACGTCAAAGTCATCCGGCAGACGAGCCACTTCGCGGTACTGATGTGCGCGCGCCAGGCCCAGTTGAGCCTCGGCATCAGCCGCGGCATCGCGAATCAGCAACATTTTTCGACGTTGTTCCGCTGAAAAGCGGCGATCGCGAACCGCCTGGTCTATCGGCTCACGGCGCAGCAGGATTCGCAGCTCGCCGGCGGCGACGTGCGCGAGATAGCCGGCTGTCGAACAACCACTGACCAGTAACGCCAGCGGCAGTACCGCAATACGCCTCAGTCGCCGCACAACAGGCCGGTACCGATGCGATCCCAGCGTACGGTGTTCTTTTCGCTGTCCCAGCTGAAATGGATGAACAACGGTTGTCCTTCGAGCAGATCGAGGTTGACCGTGCCCCAGAAACGGCTGTCATTGCTGTGATCGCGGTTATCTCCCATCACGAAAATTTCGTCGGGGCCGAGTTGCACTTCGGGCATGTTCCAGAACGGATGGGACGGCGCGGCGCTATATTGCACCATGTAGGAGCACCCACCCCACTGCTCCTGGTAAAGGCGCGCCCCTGCGTATTGCCCGTCATGAGCCACGCCAGCAGGTTGCCGCGGAATTGGCTGATCGTTGACATAAATGATGCCCTGCTCGATCCGAATTCGTTCCCCCGGCAGCGCGATCGTTCGTTTGATGAAGTCCTTGCTCGGATCCTCCGGAAAACGGAACACAACGATCTCTCCGTGTCCGGGCGTTGCAAAATGAACGAGCTTGGTACTGAAAAAGGGCAGCCGGATGCCGTAGGCGAACTTGCTCGCGATCAGCTGATCACCAATCAACAGCGATGGGATCATGCTGCCTGACGGGATCTTGTACGCCTGAATCAGAAAATGGCGGATCGCCAGTGCCGCGAGCAAAGCCAGCAACAGACTCTGCCACCATTTTTCGCGCGGGGGCGCCGATGCTCCGGGCGCCGTTGTAAACGGCGCCGGCGCACCCGAATCCGGAACGCCGGTCATATTGTCACGATCGTTCATCACCAACTCTCAGTACCGCGAGAAAGGCCTCTTGTGGAATCTCTACGGAGCCGACCTGCTTCATTCGCTTCTTGCCCTCTTTCTGTTTCTCGAGCAGCTTGCGCTTACGCGTGATGTCGCCACCATAACACTTCGCTGTCACGTTCTTGCGCAGTGCACGAACCGTTTCCCGCGCGATGATCCGGCCGCCGATCGCCGCCTGGATCGCGACATCGAACAACTG
>RFIY01000286.1 GCA_003695505.1 Candidatus Dadabacteria bacterium
GCCCGCGCCGCCGACCGCGTTGCCGACTGGACAGACACCGCAGTCCTGTTTATCAGCCCGCATCGCGGCGCTGCCGAGATCGGCGCCCTTGCCACCCGACAACCCGAACGGCCGGCGGTTCTGTTTCGTGAGCTGACCAAGACGTACGAGACGGCCATACGAGGAACGCTGCGCAGTTTGGCCGAACAGCTCGCACAGGACCGTCCAAAAGGTGAATGGACACTGGTTCTTGGCCCCGTCGCTGCGAATGCGGATGAATCTGAGCGCCTGCACACTGCAGTCGAGGAAGCCCAGGCCGCCGTCGCCGACGGCCAGTCGCCGCGCCAGGCGGCGTTCGCTGTCGCGGAGCGGCTCGGCGTGCCGGGACGGCGAGTCTACCGCGAACTGCTCCGCCACCTGTCACGGGACGGCCATGACGATTGAAACATCGCCTCTGATTTGAGAAACTGAACGCAGTACTCGCTGCCGCGACCCATCCCCGGTCGTGCGTGGAGCGTTCCGGCCGGACATGGCCGGCTGCAGAAATGGCATGCCCACTTGACTGAACCAAGAATCTACAGCGCCGAAGAGCACGGCATCGACGCCGCGCGCATCGACCCCGACGCCGCCCGCGTCGTGCGGCGCCTCAAGGAGCACGGCTACGATGCCTACATCGTCGGCGGCGCGGTGCGCGACCTGCTGCTGGGCCGAAAACCCAAGGATTTCGACGTCGCAACCAGCGCGACGCCGGATCAGATCCGCAAAACGTTCCGCAACAGCCGTATCATCGGGCGACGCTTCCAGATCGCACATGTTTTTTTCCGCAACCGCAAGATCATCGAGGTCAGCACATTCCGTCGCGAGCCGAAGAAAGGCGAACCCGAAGTCGAGCAGGCCAACAACGAATGGGGAACCGCAGAGGATGATGCCCGCCGCCGGGATCTGACGATCAATGCGTTCTTTCTGGATCCCGATGATGCGACGGTCGTCGATTATATCGACGGCATGGCCGACCTCGAGGCGAGAACCGTGCGGATCATCGGCGATCCGACCGAGCGCTTCATCGAAGACCCTATCCGGATGATTCGGGCAATACGGCACGCGGCACGCACCGGTTTTCTGATTGAGCCCGAAACCTGGGACAGCATCTGTGCAAACCGTGCGCTGATCGCCGAGTGCAACGAAAGCCGCATCCGCCAGGAGTTCGTACGAGAATTCCAGGAAGGCGCGGCCGCGCGCAGCGTCAAGCTGCTGTGGCGGTCCGGCCTGCTCGAATACCTCCTGCCGGAATACCACGAATTTCTCGAGCACCTCCATTCGCGCCCCGAACAGAAGCGAACCTACTGGAAACTGCTGCGCCTGCTCGACCGCGAAGGCGCCGAGCAGGATTTGCCCGCGACGCTGATTTTTGCAACGGCGCTGGGGCCTGCAATCGTGCCCGAGCTGCTGGCGGTCTTCCAGGAAGATGCCGATATGCGGATCGAATTGCTCCAGGACCAGATTCTGCCGTACCTGCGCGCCGTCGGCATCCCCAAGGCGCTGGCCGAACCACTGTCGCAGACGCTGTATGCGCAGCCCAGGCTCGATCGTGCCCGGCGAAATGGTCAGGTGCCCAAGCGCCTGCGCAGCAAGAGCTACTTTGGACTGGCCATGCACCTGTTCCTGCTGCGCCATCAGGCCATCGGCAGCATGATTCCCGAATCGTGGCAGGAAAATGCCCCGCCTCCAGAAGACCTGCGCGAGCATCGGGATGCCGCTCGTTCCTCGCGCCGCAGAGGTCGCGGTGGCCGTGGCAACCGTGGCAACAAGGCGCAGGAGGCAGCCCCTTCATCGGAAGCAGCGCCGCCACCAGACAACGCGCCGACCGACGACAAACCGAAACGCTCGCGTCGCCGACGACGGCGGCCCAGAAAACGCTCGTCATCCGAACAGAGCTGACCCCGTCGCCCCAGGGGCGTCGCGTCCTCAAAAGCGCTGCAACAGCCTGTGTAACAGATCGACGCGCACCCAGCCCGTTTCCAGAAACAGATGGATCGTTGCGATCCACAGCGCGATCGCGGATGTCGCCGTTACCGCCTTCTGCCGGCTGACGAACAGGACCGCTGCCCACCCAAGCCCGGCCAGGCCCGCCAGCCAGAGATCAACACCATCGATCGGCACACGGAGAAAGCCGCGATCAGACAGCAGCCACAACAATGACAACACAAACTCCGTGATCGCAATACCCTGCACCCAGCGCGCGGAGACGAGCACAATGGCCGCAACGGATGCGGCCAACAGGCTGATGATGTGAAGGGTCTGTAACTGCATGTCGTCCTGCCCGGCGCAGATGATCGCATTGAATGCTATCTTACCCGATTCTGGTCGGCGTATGTGCTGCGCTTCCGTGTTACCGCGAACGTCGCATGGCGCGCAGTTGACGGCGTTGCGCCTTCGCGCGGGCGCGCAGCTCAGCCACATCGCCAACGCCACCAAATCGCCAGCGTTGATAGTCACGCAGCAGATCCGCGGTCTGCGGATCTGACGAAGTCCTCCGGAACCAGGCATCGACGGGTTCGTACGATGGGCGAACGACACCGCTCCGTTCGAGTTCACGGAGCAGGCGCAGCCACCAGCTCGGCGTCTCTGTGGCGCCCCTGTTCCGACCATTCCGGCGCCGCGGCCGGAACCACCACAAGAGTGCAACCGCAAACAGTACGCCGACCCCCAGCGCCAGCCACGCGCCACCCTGACGCATCCACTCGCGAAATCGCCCGCCCAGTTGACGTAGCACCTGCCCGGATTGACGCGCGCCACGCTGAGCGCCACGCACCATGTCGGCCTGTGTCGCGAGATCGTAGGCGACGATGCGATCCATCCAGAAAAACCAGACCGCATCCGCAAATTCCTGCCATCGTTCCTGCGCCCGGTTCAACCAGCCTGACGGCACAGGGGCAGGCGGCGTCGGATCGAGCGGTACCCAACCCAGCCGTGGGTGCCAGGCCTCGACCCACGAATGGGCATTCCGCTGTCGGATCAGGACATAATCCCCCATATCCTCGCCGCCGCGAAAGCCGTTGACGACCACGGCGGGCACACCCGCAGCGCGCAACATCAGCGCCAACGCGGTCGCAAACAGTTCACAATGTCCGGCGCGACGCTTAAAAAACACCTGCAATGGTTCCACATCCCCGGGCAATTCGACGGTGTAGTCGAAGTCCGTCTGGAAGGCCAGCAGTGCCTCATCGACCCAGCCGAGATCGGTGCGATCCGCATAGCGCCAGATCTCGTCAGGCAATTGCGTCCGATCTGGCAACTCGGTGTATCGCACGACTTCCGCTGGAAGCCTGTCTGGACGCGGCACGTTCCAGTTGATGCTGCGCCAGTATCGCTGAGGTGCAACATCGACGTGGTAGCGTAGCCCCCCCTGATAGCCGGGCGTGCGGACGACGCCGAACTGGTCATTGACCTGATACCGCAGGGCTGGCGACGCGACGCGCACGGCGCGCTGCGGCAACGGCATGATGGTCGTGCCGAGATCTTCGGTGACAATGCGCGTACGCACGATTGGCTCGCCGGGTTCCACGCCCGCAGCGAGCCCCAGATGCCCGTTCGGCGCTGCCATCACCCGACCGCGATCCGGCGCGGTCCAGCTTGTACCGTCGAAGCTGGTCAGCACGGTTGCACGCAGGTACAACTGCTCGACCGGCAGCCGCCCGCGCTCAAAAACGAGTCGCGCCGCCGGAGAGCTGTCCGACAGTACGTCCCCGAATCCGCCCAGATCGACGCGTTCGCTTAACCCGGCGACCGCACGTGTGGAACCGAGACGCCCACCGAACACGCCTGTACTGAGCCGGGGAAAGGCCGCAAAAAATACCGCGGTCACGATCATGGTCATCGCGATCGCGACGAGCATCGCGCTCAGCAGCGGGCGGGACAGCAGCCGTTCGGCCCCCGCCGGCGCCTCGATCGGACCCTCGACGGCCACGGCACCCCGCAACATGTCCGGCTCACCCTCAAACTCCGCCTTGACAGCGACGGCGAACAGCGCCCACGGCGCCAGAATGAAAAACAGCAGGAAAAAGAACGCGTATCCCAGATCGACGGTCAACACCGACGCCGCCAGAAGTTGCAGGAACCCCAGTCCGATCATCTGCTGCAGATCACGGTTCGCTTTCGGCGCGAGCGCACGCACCGTTCCGACATAGAGCAGCAGGAAGACGACGGCCAGAAACCATGAACCGCTCCAGAATTTCCAGTCGGCGATGGCCAGGCCCAGTCCGGTCAGCAATAACAGACGGTTCCACGACGTGCGCACGACATGACGACCACGCACGTCACAGTACAGCCCTGCCACCATCGCCAGCAACAGCACGACCATCAGCAGTGGTTCGATGCGATCCGCAATCCAGACCGCGCCCCAGCCGGCGAACATGATGCCGTACACCGTCCACAGCAGGAACGCACGGTATCCTGGCCTCATGCCCGCCCCCCGGGTTCGATACGCCAGACCGGTCCGTCCGCGAGCTGGTCACGATCGACGCGAGCAAGCAGGTGTCGACAGGCTGCGCCTCCGTCGGGATGCTGCGCACCTCCCGAGGCACGCAATGCACCGGCGCGAAGCACGACGGGTCGACCCACATGAACCAGACGCTCGATCAGACCCGCCACCTCGGAAAGTCCGGCTTCAAACTGTTCCGCATCGACCCCGCGCCCGATCCAGATGGTAACGGTCGCAGCCTGCGCACCCGCAAAGATCTTGACAACCTGCTCGCCCGCCGCCACCGAACGTTTCCAGTGCACGCGCGACACGGGATCCGTCGGCAGACGGGGACGCAGTCCGCGGAAATCTTCGCCCGGACTCCCACCTCTGCGGTTCGTTTCCTGACCGTGCAAGGATCGGTCGAGTTGCCATCCGGAAGCGACTGCGGTCGGGGCGGGCGCAAACCAGGCCGTCCGTCGTGCCGGATACAGACGCGCCTTCTCGTACATCTGAAACGGGAAGCGCGTCGCAACACGAATCTGCTCGATCGACAGCGCACCGCGCACCGGACGCACGACCGGCACGGCAATCGAACGCCGTCTGCCGCGCAGCAACTCGCGCACCGCACCGCGGCCGACCTCGTTGCCTTCCGCATCGAGCAACGTCACTTCGAGCAGAAAGCTGTCTCGCTCGCGACCGGCATGCAACGTCACCGGTACAGCCAACGGCCGTCCAGCGGTTCCGATCGGAGGTGTCCCCACCTCGACCTGGATGTCGCGCAGGACGCGCTCACTGAGTACGCCGCTCGCGGCGATCACACCGAACAGACCGCCCAGCACCAAATAGAGCAGGTTGTTGCCCGTGTTCGTGGCCGCGACGCCGATCACGATCGAAAAGACGATGACAATCTTGCCCAGAGACGTCGTACGCAACTGCCGCGGCGGCCGTAACCAGAGCCGGAGCCGTTGCCATCGGCTCGACTCGATCGTTTGTACTGAGCTGGAAGCGGGCATCACAGTCTCCATTGTAACGACTTCGAACATCGTTTTGCCGCCCTCGCTGCTTTGGCGTTCGCTGCGCGCTACAATATGGACGGAGAAGAAGCCTGAGTCAGAGGGGGGGAACCTGTGGCCCTTGCAACCGCCATTGGTGCGGCCGTCGTTGGTATTGACGCCGTGCCCGTTCGCGTCGAAATCGACCTGTCTTTCGGTCTGCCCGCATTCCAGATCGTCGGCCTGCCCGACGGGGCCGTACGAGAATCCCGGGATCGGGTGCGCTCGGCGCTGCGCAACAGCGGGTTCGATCTGTTTCAGCACCGCATCACCGTCAATCTTGCTCCAGCCGATCTGCGCAAGGAAGGGGCGGCGTTCGATCTGCCCGTCGCGCTGGCCATGCTGGCGGCGCAGGGCGTGTTCCCGCCGGAACGCCTTGGCGGACTGGTGATGGCCGGAGAGCTCGGGCTGGATGGGCGCGTTCGACCAATTCCGGGCGTGCTTCCCATCGCCGTGGCGTGCCGCAACAGGCGCCTGCCCCGTCTGATCGTCCCCGAAGACAACGCACGCGAGGCAGCAATCGTCGAAGGCGTCCAGGTGATTCCGGCGCGCACGCTCCAGGAGGTCGTCGGCTGGTTCGGCGACGATGGCCGTTTCCCCGATGCGGTAGAGGCTCCCGAGGCGCTCACGGCGGAGCGGCCGGACCTCGATTACAGCGAAGTCCGTGGCCAGCATCACGCCAAGCGTGCACTTGAAGTCGCGGCCGCCGGCGGCCACAACGTGCTGATGATTGGCCCCCCGGGATCGGGCAAAACCATGCTGGCGCGGCGGCTACCGACGATCCTGCCAGAACCGTCGTTCACAGAGGCGCTCGAGACCACTCAAATCTACAGCGCCGCCGGGCTGCTGCCGGCCGGAGCCGGACTGTTGACGACCCGCCCCTATCGTTCACCACACCATTCCATTTCGGATGCGGGACTGATTGGCGGCGGTTCGAACCCTCAGCCAGGAGAGGTCAGCCTGAGCCACCACGGCGTCCTGTTTCTGGACGAGTTACCGGAATTTCGCAAGCACGTCCTCGAACTGCTCCGGCAACCGCTCGAAGACGGCGTCGTCACGATTTCGCGCGCCACCAGCCGTGTCACCTGGCCTGCTTCATTCATGCTCGTCGCCAGCATGAACCCGTGCCCGTGCGGCTATCGCGACGACCCGGCCCATGTCTGCACCTGTACACCAGCCCAGATCGACCGATACCAGGCCCGCCTGTCGGGACCGTTACTCGATCGCATCGATCTGCACATCGATGTGCCGGCCATTGCCTGGGACGAGCTGGCTGACGCCCCTCGTGGCGCATCCAGCGCGGTTCTGCGCGAACGTGTCGCGGCCGCGCGAGAACGACAGGCTCACCGGTTTCGGGACGAGGCTCATCTGCACGCCAATGCGGACATGGGTTCACGCGAACTCGAGCGGTACTGCGGGCTTGATGCTGCCGGAGAAGAATTGCTTCGGGCCGCGAGCCAGCGCTTTGGTTTCAGCGCGCGTGCCATTTCACGCATCCTCAAGGTCGCGCGTACCATCGCCGACCTGTCCGGAGATGAGACGATCGGCGCTCCCCACCTCGCTGAAGCCGTGGGCTATCGCAGCCTGGACCGGCGCATGCAGCCGATCTGACCTTCCCGCCGCCCTGCGGCCACCGTTACCCTGCCTGCACGCAAAGCGTCAACAGGATGCCGATCCCAACACCTGGTCAAGGAAGGCCGCGACGCGCTGCGCGACCCGCTCGGCCTCGACATCCTGCGTCAGTACATGCCAGGAACGCGGCATCACCTCGAGCTGGGCATCCCCGCCAAAGCGGCGTGCGGCCTCACGGGCACCCGCCAGCGCGGCGACGTGGTCATGCGCACCGTGCAACATCAACACAGGGGCACCCAATGGTCGCGCCGTCCGACGCTGGGCGCGCAAGGCCGCATCGACCTCGGCCACGGCATACAGCGATGTCCACGCATAACTGACCGACCGTGCGCGCGCTTCGGGATCCGAGATGTCCGGCCCACCATCCTTGATGCGGATCCAGCGCCTTGCCACGCTCGTACCGCGAAGGCGCGGCAGCAACGCCCGACCCAGCGGGTCATCGATGCGCCACGGCATGGCCAGCAACACCAGTGCGTCTGGTGCCAGTGCTTCGTCGAACAGCAAACGGGCGAGCACTGCTCCCAGACTGAGACCAACGACGCCGCATACCGAGCATTCAGCACGGAGCGCCCGATAGGCGGTACGGACCGCGGCAAACCATTCC
>RFIY01000037.1 GCA_003695505.1 Candidatus Dadabacteria bacterium
CGCAGCCGCTCGATCTGCTTCATCACCTTTTGCGCAGTCTCCTGGTTGTCCCAGAATCCCGGCGCGGATGCCTGCCGTTCGAGCAATTCGATTTCTTCTCTGCGGCGATCCGGGTCAAAGATACCCCCTTACGGCATCGAGCCGCGTCCGGGAGTCCTCGATGCGGCGCTGCAAATCGCCGTATTCAATCGTCTGGTTCATGTTGTGCCTCATTCGTCATCGAGTTCAGGTTTGCGGCCACGCGGCGCAACCTGTAACGCTGCCAGAGCGCGCACGCAAACATGCCCAGTGTACACAGCAGCCAGAAACCGTGCAGCCATCCGGCTACCGCAACGTATGGTGCGGCATCGGATGGCCTGGGATGAGCGATGAGTACGTCGCGATGATTCAGCGGCAGCAGCTTGCGCAATGCGCCGGTTCGGTCGATCCAGGCTGAGATGCCTGTATTTGCGGCGCGAACGATCGGCAACCCGGTCTCGACGGCCCGTAGCTGTGCTTGCGCCAGGTGCTGCCAGGGCGCCGCCGTTTCCCCAAACCACGCATCGTTGGTCAATTGCACGAGCCAGCGCGCGCCGGAGCGAGCGAACTGGGCCACCTCAGCCGAAAAAATCACTTCGTAGCAAATCAGCACGCCAAACGGCTGTCCCGCGACCTCGAGCAGATTCCGCTCGCGTCCAGGCTGGAATTCGCCGACGCCAGGCACCAGTTTGCGTACGAAAAAGAGCAGATCCTCGTACGGAACATACTCGCCGAACGGAACAAGATGGACCTTGTCGTACGCCCCGACTTCTTTTCCCTCGGCGTCGAGCAGCCACGCACGGTTGAACAGCATCGGCACATCGCGTCCCGGTGGAAACCAGTACGCGGGCGCGCCAAACAGGAGCGGCACTCCCAGCTCGCGCGCAATTTCACGAACAGCGCTGCGATCTGGCCCCGGATTCTGGAAAAAGAACGGCATGGCCGTTTCTGGCCAGACGACGAGATCGAGCGCCGTGACCGTCGTTGCCCGTCGCGACAGATCCTCATAGAGATGGATCGTCATGTCCTTCATTTCGGGCGTCCACTTCAGTTCCTGCTCGATGTTCCCCTGAACGACCGCAACGTTCAGCACATCGTTCGACTGTGGCAGCCCGTCGAGCTGCAACATCGCGGCAAACCACCCGACCGCAATGCCGGCGGACACCAGAAGCGGCACGGCCCGCCGACGCCCGGATCCGAACTCCACACCCGCAGCAATGAGCCACAGCACAATCAGCGCGAGTCCGGATTCGCCAATCCATCGCGCCGGCGCCAGCCAGGCCGGAACCGCGGTCAACGGTAACGCAACTGGAGACCAGGGGAACCCCGATAACATCACGCCGCGCATTTCTTCGAACGCCACAATCGCGACCGGCAGGATCCACCAGCGGTGCACGGCAAATGAGCGCAACGATGTCAGCAGCCGCACGGACCAGACCGCAGCGCCAACGAACAACGCACACCAGGCTGCCAGCAACAGCTCTGGCGGGACGGACAACACCCACGGGAACAAACCATATTCGTGCAAAAGCGGTACGATCCAGTACAGCGAAACGCCGAACCAGCCCAACCCAAACCGCCAGCCACTGCGAAAGCCACCGCCGTGCTGCCAGCGGCTCAGCGCCAGTGACCATCCAGCAACCATCAACCACCACGGCCCGATGCCCGGCATCGCGGCACCAACGAGCGCGCCTGCCAGGATATCGAGGCAGACGCCGAGCCAGCGGTATCTTTCGCGTTCTGTCACAGTTTGCTGCATCCGGTCGCCAGGTCGGGAAACGGTACTGGCTTCAGGGCCAGCGGAGGGTTGTCTGGCGGCCTCCGACAGCCTGCACATGCAATTGCAGCGGCGCGTCCAGTGCACTCACGGGCAGGGGAAACGTCAATAGCGCCGCAGCACTCCAGGGATTCCACGCCGGAAAAAACCGTTCAAATCCCACCGGCACCCGAAGCGTGTCGATATGTTTGGGGAAAACACGCGGCTCGCCCTCGGTGGACAAGAAAAAAGACCACGGGCTGTCCGGCGGTTCCACGAGCCGCCAGTCACGATGCTGCGCCGTCAGTATCAGCAGCAGTGTTGCCTCGGTTCCGCCGGGCGCAAAACCAACGATATCCGTGATGGCGCGCCCGGGCATCTCGCGTGCAATCGTCGATGTCAGAGCCGTCGCGAATGCATTCGACAGCAGGGTGGCACTGACCAGGCCAACGGTTTCGAAGTTGCTGTACAAGCGACCATCGCGCGTCGCGTGCTCGTGCGGCAAGCCCTGCCCAACCGCCCCCGGAAAAGTCTGGGAAACGCGCTCCCAGCTCGAACAGCCCGCAGCCGTCAAGGCAAGCAGACACAGTATGGCGATCGGTCGCCTCATGAAAGCAATTCGCTGCGAGTAAACAAAGCGCGCACCGGGTAACCCGCCTCTTCGATCGCCTGGCGCCCGCCCTCTTCCCGGTCAACAACGGCAAACACAGCACAAATATTCAGCCCGTGCGCACGAACCCGTTCACACGCCTGCAGCGCACTGCCGCCGGTGGTCAGCACATCCTCAAGCAGGACGACGGGCGTTCCGTCGGCAAGGTCGGGGCCTTCGATCCAGCGTCCGGTTCCGTGCCCTTTTGCCTGCTTGCGAATCAGAAAGCCCAGCAAACGACGACCGAGCGTCCAGGCGGCAAGACTGGTGGCTGTCGTCAGCGGATCCGCGCCCAATGTTGGTCCGCCGACGGCCTCTACGTCGGGATAATCCGCGAGTTCGGCCGTAAACAGCCGACCGATCCACCATGCGCCTTCCGGATCGAGCGACGTCTTGCGCACATCGACATAGAGATCACTCTGTTTTCCGCTGGCCAGCGTGAAATTTCCGGTGCGAACGCTTCGCTCGCGCAAAATATCCGCCAGGCGGGTGCGGCCTTCCTGATTCGACAGTTGCAACTGGGCGGGCAGGGTTGAGGCGTTCATTGCAATGGACTCCGACTTCTGAATTCTGGAACGCTGCGGATGCATAAAGCATAACAGGACAAAGCCCGATCCGTGTCCCCGGACCGGGCTTTGCTGGGTGGATGACCGGATTTGAACCGGCGACCTCCAGGGCCACAACCTGGCGCTCTAACCGACTGAGCTACACCCACCATGACGCTGGATTGATTCTGAAAACAGTTCCGCGGGCGATTCGGCGCAATGCCGGGACGCCCGCGATTCGTTCCATGCTACAGCAGATCCGGCGGCATACGCAACCAACACGTTTACCGCAAAACATTCTCGTATGGGACTATACTGAACGTGGGTTTCGCCGGTCGGGGGCAGCGGCATGCACGGCGCACAACACATTCTGCTGGCTGTATTTCTGGTTCTGGTACTGGCGGCGGCAACCCGGCGTCTGTCGCAGGTGATCCCGCTGCCCTACACGGCGCTGTTGTTGCTGACAGGGCTCGGACTCGGCGCGGCTGCGAAAACCGCGCAAATTCAGCAGCTCGCTCCGGGCCTGGCCGAGGCCCTGACCGGACTCGCGGCGATCGATCCCCACCTGCTGTTGTTTCTGTTTCTGCCGCCGCTGCTGTTCGAATCAGCCTTTGCGCTCGATCCTCACGTCTTTCGCCGTAGCGTTGGTCAGATCGTCCTGCTTGCGGTTCCGGGTCTGTTGCTGGCAACGTTCGGCATCGCCGCCCTGATGAAGGGCATCCTGACGCCGTCCTGGGACTGGCCGACGGCGCTGATGTTCGGTGCGCTGCTCGGCGCCACGGATCCGGTCGCTGTCGTCGCAATTCTGCGTGAAACCGGCGCCGGCGGTCGCCTCGGTGCGATCGTCGAGGGGGAATCACTCCTCAACGATGGCACCGCCATCGTCACGTTCAGCGTCTTTTTTGCGTTGGCGACCGGGCAGGCCGACTTCAGTGGGGCCGCTGTCACGGCGTCGTTTGCCCGTGTCTCGCTGGTCGGCGTCCTCGTTGGCCTGGTCATCGGTGCGCTCGCCGTGCACTGGATCGGCACGGTCGTTGAGGACGCACTGGTGGAAATCACGATCACAATCACCGCGGCCTGGTTGACCTGGTACGTTGCCGAAGACCTGCTGCACGTCTCCGGCGTACTGGCAACCGTTGCACTGGGACTCGTCTTCGCCTGGAGCGGACGACAGCGCATCAGCGCGGCCATCGATGCGTTCCTGCATCAGTTCTGGGAAATGATGGCGTATCTGGCAAACTCGTTGATCTTCGTACTGGTCGGCGTACTGATCGCCGTACGCGCACCGCTCGGCGATCCAACGGCCTGGCTCCAGCTCGCTGGTTTGTATGTCGGTATTCATGTTGTTCGCGGGGGCGCCAACCTGCTGCTTTATCCGGCGCTCCAGCGCCTGGGGTACGGCATGACGCACGCCGAGCTCGCACTTCTGTCCTGGGGCGGGCTGCGTGGCGCAGTCGGCCTGGCGCTGGCGCTCGTCGTCGCGGGTCACGACGGCCTGCCGCAGGATGTCCGCGATCGCGTGCTGTTTCTGACGGGGGGAATCGTTGTTCTGACCCTGCTCATCAATGGTTCGACAACACGCCTGGTGCTGCACTGGCTCGGACTCGACCGCATCCCGGAAGCGCGGCGTGCGCTGCTTGCGCAGGTCGCCAACCGCCTGCACGACACGGCCGCGCGGGAGTTGCTGGTGTTGCGCGACGACCCCTGGCTGCGCCAGGCGGACTGGCAGCGCGTACAGCGAGACAACCCGGCTCCTGAGCGGGCCAACGAAATGGCCGGAACGTCCGGCAGCAGCATTCAGGAGCTGCGCCAGCGCCTGGTTGCCGTCGAGAAACGCGCCTACTGGCGGCAATTCGAAGACGGCGTGGTGCGGCCGGAACTGCTGCGCGGCCTGCTGGAGGCCTCCGATGCACTGGCCGATAGCGAAGTTCCCCTGTCCGACCGCCGAGCATTCGCGCCGCTGTTGTCGACGCCACGTTGGTTACAAACCTTGTCGAAACGCCCCCGGTTTGCACGATTGGCCTGGCCGCTTGTGACTCGCCGCCTGGAAAACCAGTACGAAATCGCCCGTGCCGTGGCAACTGCACAGGAAGAAGTCCTGCGGGCTCTGGAGGTCCTGGCAACCGATGACGACGTACAGGCCGAACTCGAAACCGAAATTCAACGGGCGCGACGAGACGCCCTGGACATCCTCGAATCGACTGCCGAAGGCTTCGCGGCGCTGGCCGCGGCCGTGCAGACGCGCATCGCCTTGCGCAGTATCGCAACGCGCCTGCGTCACGAGCTCGAAGCGATCATTCGCGAAGGCGTCGCAAACGAAAGTGAAATCGAACCCTGGAGAGCCAGAATCCGCCGCGCGATGCATGTACACCTCGGGCGCGACGCGCGCATTCGCGCGATCGATCCATTATCGCTGATCCGGCAGATTCCCTGGCTCGAAGGCCACGGCGAAGCCATCGTACAACGACTTGCCGAAGCGGGACAGGAGCGCGTGTACGCCCCGGGACAGGAAATTTTTCGGCAGGGTGATCCCGGCGACCATCTCGTGTTGCTTGCGCACGGACTGGCAGATGTCTGGATCACCTCCCCGGACCAGGAACGTATTCACGTCGCGCGACTCGACCCGGGCAATATTCTTGGAGAAATGGCGCTGATTACCGGTGAACCCCGCACGGCCACCGTGACCGCCCATACACCCGTCACGGTGCTGGCCGTTCCATTTGCTGCAATTCAGCCGATTCTCGACGACAAACCAGAGCTTGCCGAACGCCTGCTCTGGCTGACCGCCGTACGCCTCGCCGAAAACCTGCTGGCCACGCGACCACCGTGGACCGACTGGAACCGCAGCGGCCTGCGACGCTGGCTGCTGATGGGGCGTATAGAACCTGTCAAGGCAGGACAGCGGGTCGAACTGACTCGCCCGGCCGTCCTCGTCACTGGACGTATGCAGGCAGGCAACGAGTCTCCAGAGGTCGCGCCGGCATTGCTGACGCCTGGCGCCTGGGTCGCCAATGAACGATCACACCTGTTTCACCTGCCGCAGCAGTAACCTTACGTCTCTGAAGATTTTCGCGCTCCGGACAGTACCGTCGGTTTCCGGCAGGCGCCAGCTCAATTCGAAAACGGCATTCTTCAATCGGCAACGCGTCAGTATTCTCACCTTGCGGCGCGTGGACAGAAACCTGTGAACGTAACGTCGGTGCTCTCAAGGTATCTGAGCCCCCTGGACAGACTTTCATTGCCCGTTCGGCTCGTGATTACTCTTGCAGCTCGGGGTTAGGATCGAGTTCGGCCACAAAAAAAGCGGGTCCCGAGGGACCCGCCAAAAAGAGCACTAGCGATGCGAGATCTAGTGATGATGACTACCGTGCTCCAAAACATCCTGAAAGACTGGGTCGCCAACCGGCAAAACCGGCACGTTGCGCAGGAAAAAGCCGTATGAGGCGAGAAAGAGTCCACCAAAGAACAGGTTCGCGACGCCGTCGATCCAGCCTGGATAGACCGCCTCGGCCGGCGCGACCGGGGCGTGCGGAAACTGGGATGGGATCACGATCATCCAGTACATCAACCAGAGACCAAGACAAATGATCACGCCAGCGAGTGCAAGGTACTTCGGCTGCCACTTCATCGTCTTTGGCAACAGGATCCACCACGGCACGATCCAGACCATCGCCAGAATCGTCCAGGCGAGGTTCTCGTACGCACCGGTCGTCCGCTTGATCACATAGCCGATTTCTTCGGGCATATTGCCATACCAGATCGGCAAATATTGCGACCACATCAGATACGTCCAGACCATCGTGAACGCAAACATCAGCTTGCCGACATCCCAGAACTGGTTCTTGCCGATGTAGGCCTCGAGTTGGCCTCGTCGCACAACTGTAGCGCAAATAATGCCGAGAAACGCCATGCCTGCGAGCATGTTGGCCATGAAGATGAAACCGCCGAACATCGTGGAGTACCAGAACGGTTCCATGCTCATCAGCAGGTCAAACGCGATCAGGCTGACCAGCAGCCCATACAGAATCCCGGTCAAGGGGCTGAGGCGCACCAGACGATTCTGTACCGCCTGCCATTCGTCCTCGCCACCCGTCGCAGAACCGAACAGGCGCTGAAAGAACGCCGAGGCGTAGTTTGCCTGCTTCAGCGGCCGGACGTCGCCTTTCAGCGACAGATACAGGTAGCGCATGAACACGGCCACAAGCAACGTGATATAGAGCGTCGTCCGTGCGAACACATTGACGGGGTTGAGCCAGGTTTCTTTATGTGGGATCGGATGATGTACCCATTCGTACACATGCGATGCCCAGGCACCGCCGACCAGTACAAAAAACAGGACCCAGGCCACGGGCAGATAGAACGCGGTTCCTTCGGCAAACCGCATCAGGCTGCGCCCCCAACGCGCATTGGTGATCCGCATCGCGACCGACCACATCACACCACCCAGGGCCAGGCCGAGCCAGAAAAAGTAATTGCTCACGAATGCCCGCCAGGCCGCGTCAGCATCGGTAAACAGGGCGGCCACCCAGCCAGCGAGCCCCACGGCTGCCAGCGCCAGGGCTCCGGACTTCAGAAAGGCCGGAGTATCGAACTGGGTACGTTTGATTGCTTCGTCGAGTCTTGTGGTGCTCATTTTCCAGCCAACTTCCGCAAATAGGAAACGACTTGCCAGACTTCATCGGGAGACATCGCCCAGTAATAGGGGCCCATGATCGCATTGTTGCCGACCCAGATCTGCGCAAACAGCAACTGGTCCGGATAGGCTGCGGCTGCGCCGATCAGAGGGAACGGCGGAATACCCTTCCCGGCCGCAGCTACAGGTCCGTCGCCCATTCCCGTCAATCCGTGACAGATCGCGCAGTTTCGCTCAAACAGGACCTTGCCGGCCGCCCGAACCTCTTCGCTCGTCGCGCGAGCGCCGTAAGGATTTTCCGGCAGGATCTTCACCAGTTCAGCGCGCGGCAAATCGATCGGATAGGTACCACCGTCCGCCGGAACGGAGTCCGCCGGCGTATGCATCGGCGTGCCTTCCTGCGGCTTCTTCGACACCTGGTCGAACATGTCGGTGATGAACCAGAATGCCGATGCGGAACCCGCACCTGCCAGAATGGCTACGGCTGTCAGTACCAGAGTGCGCATCTTAGGCACGGGCCACCTCCTCGGCTCCGGCTTCACGCAATAATGCTTCAGCGGCCTCGGCCGCAGCCTCATCGGCCGCCTCGATGACGACACCGAACTTGTCGTCCGTAAACCGTGGATCGTACCCTTTCGGCAAACCGATCTGCGGAAGCCCGCAGAACGCGAACAACGCACCAAGGTTGAACAGCGACCCAATCAGGACCGTCAGCTCGAACATGATGACCGTTGAGGTCGGCAGCGCGAACGCGGGTTTCATGGACACGCGAATCGGCCAGTCGAGTCCCATCCACCACTGCATCAGGAATCCGCAGGTGATGCCGATCAGGGCGCCGGTCAAGGTCACCCAGCGCACCGGGCTGTCTGTGCTGTCAATGTGCTCGAACAGCCGTGGGATGATGGTCGGTGAAAAGATCTCATAACGATCGACACCACGGGTCTTGAGCAGGTCGATGGCCGTCTCAGTCGTATCGAGATACGAGAAGACGCCTGTAACGGTGATCTTACTCATGGCTCTTGCCTTTCAGCGGAGGCGGCAACAGTTCTTTGAGCTCGGTCAGGGCCATCCCCGGCACCAGTTTGATGCAGGCAAGAAACAGGGCCAGGAACCAGCAGAATGAGCCAAGCAGAATACCCATTTCAATGATCGACGGTCGCATCATCCCGAAAGCCGACGGCATGAATTCATGGGACAGCGACTGTGCAATGATGTTGAATCGCTCGAACCACATGCCAACGTTGATCAGAACCGTAATCACGAATAGCGCCGGAATGTTGGTTCGCACCTTCTTGAACCAGAACAACAGCGGAAAGATACAGTTGCACGAAACCATGATCCAGAATGCCCATGCATAGTCACCGGTCGCCCGGTAGACGAACTGCGCTTCCTCAAAGGTGTTGGCGCTGTAAAAGGCAATGTAAAATTCCGTCGAATACGCATAGGCGACGATCGTGCTCGTCAGCAGGATCAGTTTCGCCATGGATTCGAGGTGGTACATCGTGATGTGTTCTTCCAGATGCATCCACTTGCGAATCGGGATCATCAATGTCACGACCATCGCGACACCGGACAGAATCGCGCCCGCGACAAAGTACGGCGGAAAGATCGTCGTGTGCCACCCCGGCACGAGTCCCATCGCGAAGTCCCAGGAAACGACGGAGTGAACCGAGATCACGAGCGGTGTCGCGAACGCGGCAAAGAAGCCGTACGCCGCCAGGTAGTGCTTCCACTGTTTGTGCGATCCAGTCCAGCCGAGACTGAGGGCACCGTACAGTGCCTTCTTGAAGAATCCGGTCGCACGGTCACGCGCGGTTGCGATGTCCGGCACGAGTCCGACATAGAAAAAGATCGTCGAAACCGTGGCGTATGTTCCGACCGCAAACACATCCCACATCAGCGGACTCTTGAAATTGACCCAGATCTGCCGCTGATTGGGATACGGGATGAGATAGTAGAAATACCAGACCCGCCCAATGTGAATCAGCGGGAACAGGCCGGCGGTCGCCACCGCGAATACGGTCATTGCTTCCGATGCGCGATAAACGGCATTTCGGAACGGTGCACGCAGCAGGTACAAAATCGCCGAAATCAGCGTACCTGCGTGACCGATACCGACCCAGAACACAAACGTCGTAATGTACAATCCCCACATCACAGGGTGGGTGAGACCAGAGACGCCCATGCCGAACCGGATCTGCTGCGCCCAGCAGAATGCGCCTGTGGCCAGACCCGTCAGAATTAACAGGTAAAGCGCAATGAAGCCCAAGCCCGGCGGCTCAAGCGTACGGACGATGTCGTCCGTAATCTTGCGATAGGTCATCGATGTGTCAATGTGCTTCGCCATCGTACGCTACTCTCAAGCGAGGGTTTTCGGATGCCGCACGCGTTTCTGGTACGTGACAGCTGGCTGCGTGTTGAGGACATCTAGGAGTTTGTACCCGCGATTGGTCTCGCGACTCTTGCGCGCGACTTCGCTGTTTTCATCGAGCAGATCGCCGAAGACAATCGCGTCTGACGGACAGCTTGCCTGGCAGGCCGTGCGAACGGTGCCATCTTTGATCGGCTCACCCGTCATGTTTTCGTGCTCCGTATGCTCACGGATAATCTGGACACAGAACGTGCATTTTTCCATGACACCGTCGCTGCGAACCGTCAGATCGGGATTGAGCATCAGATTCATCGGTTCGGGCCAGGCGTATGCAAAGTGTTCCGGATCACCATAGTCGAAATAGTTGAAACGCCGCACCTTGTAGGAGCAGTTGTTACCGCAGTAGCGTGTACCGACACAGCGGTTGTAGACCATTCCGTTCAGACCGTCGACCGTATGGTAGGTTGCGATCACCGGACAGACGGGCTCACATGGTGCGTTGTCACACTGCTGGCACATGACTGGCACGAAATTGACGCCACGCGCGGCATCATCGGCGTCGTCGTAGTAGCGCTCGATCCGGATCCAGGCCATCTCACGTCCCTTGCCGACCAGATCCTTACCGACAACCGGCACATTGTTTTCGCTGTAACAGGCAGCGACGCAGGCCGCGCAGCCGGTGCAGCGGTTCAGGTCAACCGACATCGCCCAGCGATGGTACGGATGTTCCTGCGGTGGATAGTTGCCGTTCGGGTTTTCGACATGTGTACCGTGGTGGACCACTTTTTCCGGCGCGATCTCGCCGCGATCGACGCGTGCAATCGTGTCCGCTGCAACGACCTGGGCGATTCCGCGTCCAAGATCGGTTTTCGATCCGTCGGTCGTGACCAGTTCGTAGCTGATCCCGGTGATCCGCTCCAGATCCGCGTCAGCAACCTTGCGGATATCTGCGGTAACCCCGGCAAGTACGCGGGCGCCGGTAGTCTCATCGCGGATCGATGGCACGAGGGCGTAAACGTTGCCCTCGATGTCTCCACCGAATCGACCGATCGCCTTTCCGTGGCCCTGCCCAAGCGGAGTCGCCAGGACGCCCGGCAGAACGCCGCTGGTCAAATAGGCAAACGTTTCAATAGCGCCAGCATCCGTTTCGATGCGGACCCGGTCTTTGTGCCCGATGCCGAGGCTCTTCGCCGTTGACGGATGAATTTCGACCCAGTGGCTCCAGGCCGCCTGCATCAGCGGATCCGGGATTTCCTGGCACCAGCCACGGTTCGATGTGCTTCCGTCATAGCGATGAATATGTGGGTACGCCACCAGACGCAGCGCACGATCACCTACGCGCACCGGCGTCTGCAACGGCACGGCCGTCAGGTCTCCAATGCGAGGCGCTGCAGCAACTGGAGTGGCCTCGCCAAAAACACCCCCGCGACGAACGGCTTCACGCCAGCTCACGCCTGCGGCGCTCAGCACAGGCTTCCATGCGTCCTTGATGGCATCCAGAAATGTCGCCCACGCCAGCGGCTTGCCGGCCTCGGACGCGAGCGCAATCAATGTATCACCGGCTTCTCGGGTGTCGAACAGAGGATTCATCGCCGGCTGCCTCAACGACGCTACGCCCGCGTTCCCGAGGTGATCGCCCCATTTTTCGAGCGCGCCGTGATCGGGCAGAACAACGTCTGCAAGGGCATTGGTCTCCGAAGGCAGCGCGTCCAGTGAAATGACCGTCGCCTTGTCAAAGGCCGCCGCAATGTCGATGCCGGCGGGGCCATCATAGACCGGATTGGCGCCGTAGAGCACGATGGTGGCAACCTCGCCGGCCTTCAGGGCCGCCAGAAGATCTTCGAGGTTGTCCCCGGAAGAAGCGGCAGCCGAGGCAACGGGCACGACGGTCGTTCCGTTGACGCCGAGGGCTCGGTTGAGCAGCAGCGCAAGCGCGTGTAGCTGCGTGGCGTTCGTGCCCTGGACGGCCGCGCCACCGGCGACCACCAGTGGAGCCTTCGCCTCAAGCAACTCGCGAACCATACCATTGACGGCGCTCTCGGAAAGCCCGCTTTCTTTCAGAACATTGTCGAGAGAGACGCTGCCCAGCCAGGTTCGGATCGACTTGACCTCTGCTTCTGACAGATCGCCGGTGCGTTCGTTCAGCACCGACCCAAGCAAAGCAGCAAGAACAGAAGCTTCGCTGCCTGGGCTGATCGGAAGCCACTCGTCGGCGTTCGCGGCCGTGACACTGAGACGCGACTCCAGTTGAACGTGGCGCGCCGTCAGCTTTCCAGAGCCGTCACGATAACCGTGAGACTGTGCAAACCGTTTCTGATTGGCGACCGGGTTACCCCAGGTATCGAGAAAATCCGCGCCAACGCCAAGAACGTAATCGGCCGCATCAAAGCGAAAGGTCGGCACGCCGTCAACACCGAGCGCCGACGCCGCGGCTGCGGCCAGAGGCGCATCCTGGACAGGCTGCCAGGTAAAACGGCGCGCACCGATCGATTCCGCGAAGGCATCCACGAGCCGTGCGAATGTGCCTTCGGGCAGCGCACCAGTCAACACGGCCGTCTTCGTACCGTCGCCAATGGACTTTACGGCTGTGGCAATCGCATCAGCCCAGGTCGCATCCTTGCCACCGATCTTCGGCCCACGAAAGCGGTCTGGATGGTAGCTGGCCTGCAGGGCACTATGCCCGCGCACGCACAAGCCGCCCTGGTTCACCGGATGTTCGGGATTTCCCTCGATGCGCAGCGCGCGGCCTTCCCGATTGCGCACGCGGATGCCGCATCCGGCAGCGCACTCCGCGCATGTCGAGTTGTACCACAGCGCCTGGCCGGGAATCTGATCCGGCGACGGCTTCACATGGGGCACAATCTTTTCTTCGGTTCGCGGCGGCGAACACGCCGTAGCGGCCGTGGTCGCGACCCCGGCTCCGGCGATTTTCAAAAAGTCGCGTCGATCTACGCCTGTACTCATGACTCGCTCTTCCTTCGCAACGGATCCAGCGTTCGGAATCTTATTTGTGGCAGGTCCAGCAGTCGCGCAACCGATACTTCGTCATTTCGACGTCATGCTCGGTGGCCTCGACTTTGCCGATCAGGGTTTCCCAGGGCACGCCCTGCTGGAATGCCTCTTTCTTGAGTTTGATGACCAGCGCCGCGTCCTTGCTTTTCTTGATGTGGCAGGTCAGGCACCAGCCCATGGTCAGCGGCTGCTCGTCGAGTTCGGGATCCCAGGCGCGCAATTCGGCGGTCTCCATTTTTTCGACCGGTCCGTGACAGTCCTGACAGGTGAAGCCTTCGTCTCCGACCTTGGCCAGATCCTGCCCGATCTGGATGTGCGCACGGTGTGTGTAATACACGAAATCCTGCAAGTCGTGAACCTTGACCCACTCGATCGGCTCATTTTTGGCGTAAGCATCACGCAGCTTCTGCACATCGGCCTTGCCGGCTTCGGTACGGCCGTTGACAACTTTGTGGCAGCTCATACACGTCTGCACGGTCGGTACACCTGACGATGGCGAGCGCCGCGCGTAGGTATGGCAGAACTGGCAGTCGATCTGCATCTCGCCTGCGTGCAACCGGTGATTGAAATGGATGGGCTGCTCCGGGTGGTAGGCCACCTGATAGTCTTTGGCGGCTTGTGGCGATCCCGAAAGGGCGACAAGCAACCCGGCAATCGTGGCTAGCCCCAGTGGAAACAACACTACAGTCAGGCGCTTCATGGAGAGGTGTCTCCTGTCGTCAAGCAACCGAAAAGGTCGATGTTATGGTGCTGTTGTCTTGAATCGCAGCAGAGATGGGATCAGACGGGTTTCTGACCTGCGAACCAATCAGTTTCCATTATACGGATGCGCAGCGAGCCGGCAATTTGAGAACGATTCTCATGTCCTGCTGCCTGTATCGAACCCTGTTCGCAGATCGTATAACCGCAGTTGCACCGCGCCACCACCACGGTAGTCGTCGCGCGTCGGACTGAACAGAACCTCGCACATATCGCCACGGCGCGGCGCGATTCCACGAAACCGGAACCCGATCGCGCGGACCGGCGTCGACCCCGACGACAGAACGCACTGCAGATGTCCGCCGCGCAGCATGCGAGCCTGCTGGACACGGGCGGGATCCGACATGAAGAGCGGCCGACGATTGCCCTCTCCGAACGGCCCCAGTCGTTCGAGCTGCTCGACGAACGTCCACGACACATCTCCAATCGGCAACAGCGCATCGGCAACCTCCTCGCGCTCAGCAGGAACCTGCGCCGCAATCGCCTCACACACCCGTCGCCGGAATGCCGCCAGGTTGCCGACGGGGATCGACATGCCGGCCGCCTCGCGATGCCCCCCCAGACGCATGCATAGATCTTCGGCCGAACGCAACGCCGCGAGCAGGTCGAGGTCACCAAACGTACGTCCACTCCCCTTTGCGACATCCCCCTGAATCTGAAAGAGGATCGCGGGACGTTCGCGTGCCTCGGCCAGTCGGCCCGCTGCGATCCCGAGTACGCCGTGTTCCCAGTCCGGATGCGCTGCGACGATTGCTGGAGGTAATGGCCCGTCTGGCAACCCTTGCTCGACCGACTGCATGACCTGTTGTTCGATTCGCCGTCTGTGCGTATTCGCTTCGAACAGCGCATCGATCAATGGTCCCGCCTTGCCGGGGTCACTGCACCGGAGCGCCTCATAGCCGACCGAAGCGCGTCCGAGACGGCCGGTCGCGTTCAGCATAGGCGCGATACGAAACGCCACGAATTCTGCGTCGACCGTCGGAACACGCTGCTCGCGGGACAACCGCTCGAGCACGCCGGCCAAGACAGGGTGACGTGTGGCCGCGAGCCGCTTCAGCCCCTCGGCGACAAGAATCCGGTTCGCGCCCGTCAGCGGGACGACATCGGCAATCGTACCAATAGCGGCCAGCATCACCGACGTCCCCAATGAGGGCTCCCGGTCGCTGAACCAGCCTTCCTCCCGCAACGCGCGACGCACACCAATCGCCAAGGCGAGCGCAACGCCGGCGCCACTGGCATCGCCCCACTGATGGCGCGTTTCATCCAGGCCGGGATGAACAATCACCGTGGCCGGCGGTAGCGTCTCCGGCGGTGCGTGGTGATCCGAAATGATCACATCCATACCCTGGTCGCGCGCCCGGCGAACTGCCTCGACGGCGGAGATCCCGTTATCGACGGTCAAAATCAAGCCTGCATCGCGCCCTCGCGCGCGGTCAACGGCCTCAACGGACAGTCCGTAGCCCTGAGCGCGCTCAGGAATCACAGCATGTACTTTGGCTCCAGCCGCTTCGAGGAAATTGACGATCAGCGCGGCAGCGGTCATCCCATCGGCATCGTAATCGCCGAAGACAAGGATGGGTTCGCCTGTGATCACGGATCGCGCAATGCGCGCCGCAGCCGCGCTCAGGCCGGGTATAACCGCGGGGTCCTCCAGATGACGCAGATCCGGATTCAGCCACCGTGCAACAGCATCAGCATCTTCGCCGGCCCTTGCGATCACGGCGCACGCGAGTGGCTCGGGGAGTGAAAACGCCCTGGCGATGCCCAGGACGCGGTCTTGATCGAATGCGCGTACGCGCCAGCGGCGAGTCACGCCACCTTCCTCAGCCAGCGCGCCCCTCACGGACGAGCAGCACCGGGCTTGCGACGAAAATGCTGCTGTAGGTACCGACAATGATTCCCACCAGCAAGGCGAGCGCGAAATCGTGGATAACGCTGCCCGGCTGGGTCAGCACCAGCAACGCAGCCACTGTAAACAACGTCGTCAGACTCGTCAGAATCGTACGACTTAGCGTCTCATTGATGGATCGGTTGATGACCGGAGCGAGGTCACCACGACGATTTCGGTTGCGATTTTCGCGAATCCGGTCGAAGACGACGACCGTATCATTCAGACTGTAACCGATGATCGTCAGGACGGCCGCAATCGTCGGCAGGTTGAACTCATGTTGTGTCAGGCTGAAAAAACCGATCGTAATCATGACGTCGTGGACGAGCGCCACGATCGCCCCGAAGGCATAACGCATCTCGAACCGGATCCAGACATAGGCCAGGATACCAACAAGCGCAAACAGGATCGCCATCAATCCCTGGCGTCGTAACTCACTGCCAACCTTTGGCCCGACGACCTCGACGCGAACGACTTTTGCGCCGTGATCCGCCCACTTCGATTCAACGATGCGGCTCAGCTCGGTCGCGTGGGCCTTGGTGTCTGCTTCCGTGACCAACGGCGCGCGCACCAGATATTCGACATCGACGCGGTCGCCAAAGGCCTGTACGGACACATCCTGCCCGGCATCTCGATATGTGGCCCGCAGATCATCGATCGGAACCGGCTGCTCGAATTGCACCTGCAGTTCGACCCCGCCAGTGAAATCGATGCCAAGCCGAATACCTGTAATCGCCACGACCGCCAGGATAGACAGTGCAATCAGCGCGCCGCTCAATCCGAAGGCGATCCGGCGCTTGCCGAGAATGTCGAGATTCAGATCTGAAGGGATCAGTTCCATTTTGCTCGCTCCAGAAAGCTCAGATGGGGAGGCTGCGCACGCCGCGGCGCTGCACATACATATCGATCAGTGTGCGCGAAACGAACAGGACGCTGACAAGGGTCGTCAGAATACCGACCGTCAACGTCACGGCGAAACCACGAACCGGGCCGGTTCCGAACTGGAACAGGATCAGTCCGGCAATCAGCGTTGTAACGTTTGCATCGAGCACCGTGGACAGCGCCTTGCTGTACCCCGTTTCGACGGCAGAACGAACCGATTTCCCGAGGCGCAGCTCTTCGCGAATGCGCTCAAAAATAATCACGTTCCCGTCGACCGCCATACCGATGGTCAGCACGATACCCGCCAGGCCAGGCAGCGTCAGCGTCGCCCCAAACAGGCTCAGGATCGCCATCAGATAGATCAGGTTCGCAAACAATGACACATCCGCAACAATGCCAGCGTAGCGGTAGTAGAAAGCCATAAAGAGCACGACAAGCAAACCGCCGACAACGATGGCGCGAACACCACGCTCGATCGAATCCTGTCCGAGGCTCGGTCCAACCGTCCGCTCTTCGAGAATCGACACATCCGCCGGCAACGATCCGGCGCGCAGCACGATCGCGAGATCACGCGCCTCGTCGATGGTGAATCCGCCCTCGATACTGGCGCGGCCGCCCCCAATCTTTTCGCGAATGACGGGTGCGCTGTAGACCATCTCGTCGAGGACGATCGCAAGTCGCTTGCCGACATTCTCAGCGGTCAGCTCCGCGAACTGCTCTGCACCTTCTTCATTGAACTGGAGGAGTACATACGGCTCATTGAATTGCTGTTCGATTCGGACTCGGGCATCCACGACCGTATCACCGGACATCTCTGGCTCGGCACTGACCAGGATCGGCTGCGTGAACGATCCAAATTCATCGGCAACGCGCTGGAATCGAACCTCGACCCCGGTCGGCAGCGTCGCCGCGAGCGCCGCGTTGAGTGCCCGCACGTCGCGCTTGAATTCCGGATGGGCCGCAATCAGTGCGTCGATAGCTTCGGTCAGTCCTTCGGCCTGAACGTCATCACGCACCAGATGGAAGGTTAACTGGGCCGTCCGTCCGATCAGCTTGATCGCGCGTTCAGGGTCATCAACGCCCGGCAACTGTACGACGATTCGGTCATCGCCCTGCCGCTGGATGCTGGGCTCAGACACGCCGTACTGATCAATCCGGTTGCGAATGGTTTCGAGACTCTGCAAGACGGCCCAGTCACGAATCCGGCGCAGTTCTGCCTGCGGAATCCGAACAACGGCAGACGGGCCTACCTTGTGATCGACTTCAAATGTTCCACCGAAGTCGGCGACAAAATCATCGAAATCATCGGGCATCGGGGTAATGCTGACCTTGAGCTCCGCCGGACCATTCTGCTCGATCGCGGCCACCGCGCCTTTCTTTTCAGCCCACTGTTCCAGGCGGTTGCGGAAGTGACGCACGCGATTTTCGACGGCAGCGTCCGTATCTACTTCAAGAACGAGGTGCATCCCGCCCTGCAGGTCGAGTCCCAGCTTCGCCCCTTTTTCAGGTACCAGCGGCTCCAGCCAGTCCGGCGGTTGAGACCAGATCGTCGGGACACAAATGAGTGCACCTATGATCCAGCTCGCGACGATGATCCCGAGTCGGGCACGATTACGCGTTTGCACCGGGTTATCCTTTCTCGCTGCCGTTGGTGCGCCGTGTGATCGCCGAACGTTCGACGCGTATGACGACACCGTCAGCCACCTCGATTTTCACGTCGTTCTCGGTCAGGGCGCGCACGACACCATGTACGCCGCCCTGGGTCACCACCTCGTCGCCGCGCTCCAGGCTGTCGACGAGCTCCTGATGTTCGCGCACACGCTTCTGCTGTGGCCGGATGAGCAGAAAGTAGAAGATGACAAACATGACGATAATGGGCATCAACGCCGCAACAGGGCCGCCTGGGGGGGCGCCTCCCGCCTGCGCGTATGCCGGCGTCACGAGATCGAATCCCGTCATAAAACGAGCTCTCCAGAAAAATTCGGGGTAGTCAGACTGTAATACCGCGACCGGATCAGGATGTCATTGCAGTGGTGCGTGACAGGTAGATCAAAGCCGCAGCTTCAAGGGTTTCACTATACACAATCAGCGGTGCGATGCCAATCGTTGCGTCCGCGTACCGCAAGCCGCCGCACCCGGTCCAGAATCTCACGGAACCACACGGCAGGCGCTTCGTCCAGCGGCCCCGGGGGAGTCCAGATCACCAGTCTACGCCCGGGCACCAGCCCCCAGGGCGCCCAGGTCCGCGTCTCGAGCAAGCCACCCCATTCCAGCGGAAGATCCTTCGTGTCTCGTGCTCGCGACAGGCACCCGTGGTCACCCGTTGCCACGAGCCACCATCGGCTCTCGGCGGCCGCCGCCTGCGGCACATGATTTGCGCGTCGCATCACATTCCGCAGCCAGGTTCCGGCGGGGTTCAGGCAGACGAGCTGCGACTGGCCGCGACGGGCTTCCGCACGAATGGCGACGGGGTCAAGGTCGCCAAATGCGGTACGGATGTCGACGCCTGCCCCGATCAGTGCTTCGACCGCATTGTTCCACAAATCGCTGTACCCGGCTGACGGCTCACTCCAGGACCATGTCCTGTCCGTATCGTCCACCACCCAACCTCCGGAGACCGCAGCCAGTTGCCGCCGACAATCACGGTCGACCAGCGTCCGACGTCGCAACGGATGCACTGGGAATCCACCATAGATGCGCCACTGTTGCTCGGGCAGCCATCGGGCAATCAACGACGCCCAGGCCGGCTGCGCGAGTGGCGGCAGGGGCCTCGGCAAAACATCGGGATCAAGCGGCCGCAACCTCAGGCAGACATCTAGTCCAAAGCTGAAGCGTGCCAGCGCGGCTGCGCACAGCGCCGTCCATCCGCCGCCGCGGATGCACATCGGCATCGGTGCGTTCACTCCGGTTCGATCAGAACGCGACGGCCTTCGAGACGCACGCGGCCGGCGGCAACGAGGTTGACGGCCTCTACGAATGCATCGTGCTCCTGCTCAAGGATACGGGCGGCGAGCCGATCGACCGTATCGTCGGGCAACACCGAAACTGCACGTTGCACGATGATCGGGCCGTGATCGACTTCGGCGTCCACAAAATGGACCGTGCAGCCGCTCACGCGAACGCCATAGCTCCACGCCTGTTCGACTGCGTGCAGCCCGGGAAATGCCGGCAGCAGCGACGGGTGAATATTCAACACCCGCCCCGGCCAGGCATTCAGAAATGTCGGCGTGACGATTCGCATGTACCCCGCAAGGGCGATGATGTCGCAATCATATGGTTGGAGACACTGCACCACCGCCGCGTCATAGTCGGCCCGGCTGGCGTAGCCCCGTGACTCCAGCGCCTCGACGGCGACCCCGGCGGCTCTGGCACGTTCAAGTGCCGGGGCATCGAGGTGATTCGAAAAAACAACCACGGGATCCGCAAGCAGCTCACCACGCTGCGCTGCGCGCAGCAACGCCTGCATGTTGCTGCCGCGACCAGACACACAGATGCCCAGGCGGGGGCGCACCGTCATCAGAAGAGTGTATCGCCGCCGCGACGAATCACGACCTGGCTTTCGCCCTCCGGCCGCGCTTCGATGACACCGATGCGGAACGCGCGCTCCCCCTGCTCTTCCAGGAGTTCGACGGCTCGATCCGCGCAGGCCTCGGGCACGACAAGGACGAAGCCGATCCCACAATTGAACACCCGCAGCATCTCGATATCTGGCAGTCCACCGAGGCGTTGCAGATACGGGAACACCGCAGGCTTTGGCCAGGCGTCGAAGTCGACGGCAGCCCGCGCTGTTTTGGGCAGCATCCGGGGAAGATTCTCGATCAATCCTCCGCCCGTAATGTGCGCAGCCGCCAGCACATCGACTTCCTGAAGCAGGTGCAGCACGGACCGGACATAGATCTTTGTCGGTTCGAGCAGCGCCTGACCGAGCGATTGCTCAGTCCACTCAGCCGGGCCATGCAGATCGGCGCCGGCATCGGCAATGACCTTGCGCACCAGCGAGAAACCATTCGAGTGCACACCAGAAGAAGCGAGGCCGATCAGTGCGGAACCGACGCGGACAGCGGAGCCATCGATCAACCGATCCCGTTCGATGACACCCGTTGCGAAACCGGAAAGATCGAAATGGCCATCGTCGTACATGCCCGGCATTTCGGCGGTCTCGCCGCCGAGCAGGGCAACGCGCGCCTGACGGCACCCCTCGCCGATCCCCTCGACGACGCTGACCATCGCATCCGGATCCAGCGCCCCCGTCGCGAGGTAGTCCAGAAAAAACAGGGGTTCTGCACCATGGACCAGTATGTCATTGACGCACATGGCCACCAGATCGATACCGATCGTATCGAACATATTCATCTCGATGGCCAGCAACAATTTCGTTCCGACGCCATCGCAACCGCTGACCAGCACCGGTTCCTTATAGCGATCACGATCCAGGGCGAACAGCCCCCCAAAACCACCGACATCCGAGATCACACCAGATCGCCTGGTCGAACGGACGACTGGTCGGATTTTGTCGACAAACGCGTTGCCAGCGTCGATGTCGACACCGGCCGCACGATAAGCATCCGATCGCGCTTCCTGCTCGCTCATGAGTCTCCCTGGTTCCAGCAGTATGCCGACTTTGGCAATGAAGTCAGTTTACGATATCCATCCGAAGTCACGACAACCATATCTTCGATGCGGGCACCACCGCGTCCCGGAACGTAGATTCCCGGCTCGATCGTGACGACCGCGCCAACCGGCAAATGTTGGTCCGAAAGGCGACTGAGTCGCGGTGCCTCATGGATCGCGAGACCAACGCCATGACCGAGCGAATGGGAAAAGGCCTCCCCGTATCCGGCCTTCTCGATGACTCGTCGCGCCGCCGCATCTACGTCCGCGCACGGGACATCAGGCTCCAGCACGGCGAACGCGGCCTCCTGTGCTGCTTCGAGAATCGCGACGATCTCTTCTATCCAGGGATCGCGTCGGCCGACGCTTCCGGCCACCGTCATGTCGCTGAAATAGCCGTCCGCTTCGGCACCAAAGTCAACCGTGAGCGGGTCGCCTTCTTCAATCGTTCGATCCGAGGCCACCCCGTGTGGCATCGCCGAGCGCGCACCAGATGCGACGATGAACTCGAACGGCACCGTTCGGCTACCGGCAGAACGGATCGTCCATTCCAGCTTCAGGGAAAGTTCACGTTCCGTGATCCCGGGTACAATCGCCTGCTGCACTGACGTCCAGGCCTCCTCCGCAATCTGAATTGCGCGTGTGATCGCGTTCAGCTCGTCATCGTCCTTGGCGATACGCAATTCGACGGCGTCCGTTGGCAATGGCACCGCATCGGCCAACTTTGGCAGTTTCTGTGTCAGGTCGCGCCATTGCGCCACGGTTACAGCCGCCGCTTCGAAACCGGTCCGCACCGGTTCGTGGAGCAATTTCCTCAGCGCCTCGTCCAGGCGTTCGTAGATCAGGATCTCGTCGACGTCTGCCTGCTCCGCAGCCTGAGCCGCGTATCGCCCATCTGTCAGCAGCCATGTTCGGTCACGATCAAGAAACAGCTGCCCATTGGATCCCGTAAATCCACTCAGATAACGGACGTTTTCGCCCGAAAGGTACAGTGCGGCAGCCAGATTGTGGCGGTCAAGCAGGGCAGAAAGCCGGTCTCGGCGCTGTCGGACGTTCATCCTGCGATCTTCGCAAGCACGCGCCTGCAAAGCAACTTGCAGCAATTTGCCGATTACGCTACTCGGTTGAAACCTGACTGAGAAGATAGTCCAGCGCGTAATGATATCCGGCCGGTCCCAGCCCCGCGATCACGCCCACGGCTACGTCCGAAAAATAACTTCGGTGCCGGAACGGCTCCCGAGCGTGGATATTCGACAAATGCACCTCGACAAATGGGAGTGCCACCGAAAGCAACGCATCGCGCAATGCCACGCTTGTATGCGTGAGTCCCCCGGGATTGATCACGACGCCGCGAACGCCCTCATCCGGTAACTGGTGGATCCGGTCGATCAGCGCGCCTTCGTGATTGCTTTGATAGAAAATCAGGGACGCCCGCCCGGAAAAGGCCCGGGCGAGCGTGTCATGAATCTCCTGAAGCGTGGCGGAACCGTAGTGAGCAGGTTCGCGCGATCCCAGCCGGTTCAGATTCGGGCCCTGCAGAACGGCTAGTTGCATTCGTCGCGATAATCGCTGACCTGGACCGGAAATGAAACGGTCGCCGAGACGTTCTCGCCAAAATTGTCCTGGGCGTAAAACTGATAGACAAAACGGATCTCAGCGCGATAATCCGTGCCCCCGTTGATGCCCAGAACCTGATTGTCATAATCCTGGGCCTGCTCACTGGTGAAAAACGGTACGACTACGCCCAGTTCGGCACGGTCGTTGTCATCGACATCGATTACCGGTCCGTTGTCGCCGAAATCGACGCGCTGTTCGGGTAACTGCACGTTGACGCCCTGGACAACTTCGTAGGAACGAATCAGCGTCACCAGCCGCACGTCAAGGCCTGTACCTGCTGCATAATTGAATCCGTTGACGACGTCAACGACGAAATTGAAGGTCGCCTGCCGATTTTTGAATAACGTCGTTGTCGTTGTGCCGCCGGCTACCGTGTCAACCTGGCCGCAATCGCGGATATCGAGTTCTGCGCCGCCGATCGGGGAAAAGGTCTCAGTCGTGTCGTCCACGCCATTGGCGGTAATCGTCTCCACGAAGAATCGATAACCACGGTTGGCGTCGCCATCGACACCGCAGCCACCCTGGAGTAACATTGCCAGACCGGTGGCCACCACGAAG
>RFIY01000287.1 GCA_003695505.1 Candidatus Dadabacteria bacterium
GCCGGGCAGCGCGTCTTTCTGATCGGCGCGTGCGGAACCGGGATGACCGCGCTGGCGCTGTTGCTGCGAGAGGCTGGCGTTGCGGTCAGCGGTTGCGATGTGCGTGCCGATCCGCCGACCGGCCCGCAGTTGCGCGCAGCCGGCGTCGACCTGCGCATGGGGTATCAGGCTGAATCGCTGGACAGTCAGGCGGATCTGGTCGTCGTCGGCAATGCCGTGCGGTCGGACAACCCGGTGGTTCAGGCTGCCGAAGCGGCGGGATTGCCCATGACGCATATGCCGGCGATGCTGAACGCCCTGATCGGAGACCGTCCGCGGATCGTGATCGCCGGGACGCACGGCAAGAGTACGACGAGCACGGTCGTCGCGTGGTTGCTGGATCAGGCCGGTCTCGACCCAGGCTGGTTTATCGGTGCAACGCCGACGTTCGGCGCTTCCGGTCGCCTCGGCACCGGACCGTTCGTGCTCGAAGGGGACGAATACAATGCCAGCTTTTTCGACCGCGAAGCCAAGTTTTTCCACTATCATCCAACGATTCTCGGCCTGACCAACGTCGAGTTCGACCACGCCGACCTCTATCCCGATCTGGCCGCGATCGAGGCCGCCTTCGAGCGACTGGTGCGTCAGCCGTCGCTGGGCACGGTGGTGCTGGCGCCCGAGGCGATCCGCTTCGCCGCCGCAGTCCCGGCCGCGGTTCAATCGATTCGTATCGGCGATTCGACAGCATTCTCCGTGATCGGCTCCGCTCCGGATGGTGTCCGGTTCCGGCTCGGCGCGCGGGACTTACGGTTTCCGTTGCCGGGCCGACATGGTGCAACTGACGCGGCGATCGCCTGGCTGTGTGCAACCGCGGCCGGTGCCGATCCGGACGTTGCGGCCGATGCGCTTGCGCGCTTCCCGGGGTTGCGTCTGCGACAGGAGCGGCTCGACAGCCAGCGCTGGGTGCTGATTCGTGATTTCGGGCATCATCCGACCGAGATCGCGAACACGCTCGCGGGGCTGCGTGAGGCCTGGCCGGGCCGGCATCTGGTCGCCGTCTTCGAACCACGCAGCTACACGGCGCGCACGGATCGCATGCGCGACGAATGGGCCGGCGCGTTCGCGACGGCTGACGAGGTACTGCTTGCACCTGTGTACAGGCCAGACGCACTGTCGGAGCCGGCGCTGGATACCCGCAGGCTCGCAGCCGAAATCGATGTCCCGGCGCGCGCGTGCGCCGACTGGACCGAACTGGAACAGACTATCGACGCAATCGAGGCCGGCGCCGTGATCGTTCTGTTCAGCAATGGCATCATGGATGGGTTACCGGAACGTCTCGTCCAGAAGGATCAAGCGGGATGACTGGACCATCCGCCGTCGCCGTGATTGGCGCAGGCTCGTTTGGAACCTGCCTGGCCGTCCATGCCGCCCGCATCGGTCTGGACGCGACACTCTGGGCGCGCGACCCGGAGGTGGTGCGACACATCCGGCGCTACCGCGAACATCCGCGTCGGCTGCGGGGTGTGAACATTCCCGACGGCGTACACGCGACGCACGATCTGGACGAGGCGCTCTCGGTCGGCCAGATCATTCATGCGATTCCCGTCCAGCAAACGCGCGCCTTCTGGCAGGAGCATCGCGACCGCCTGCCGTCCGGCGCGACGATCCTGCTGGCTGCCAAGGGCCTCGAGCGCGACACCGGGCTGCGCCTCGATGAGGTGTTTGCGGAGGTCTTCGGCGAGGACTGGGTGACGGCAAACCTCGCGGCGCTCAGTGGCCCGACCTTTGCCGCCGAGGTTGCGGCCGGCGTGCCGTCGGTCGCGCTGATCGCCGCATTCAATGAGGCGCTGGCCGAGGCGTACCAGATTCTGCTGGCGGGGCCCACGTTTCGCCTGTACCGAAGCACCGACCTGATTGGCGTCGAAGTCGCCGGCGCCTTCAAGAACGTGATCGCGATCGCCGCGGGCGTCAGCGACGGCCTCGGGCTTGGCCTGAACTCACGCGCCGCAATCATTGCCCGCGGGCTGGCCGAAATGACGCGGTTTGGTGTCGCCCAGGGCGCTGAACGCGACACGTTCAGCGGCCTGGCCGGCGTCGGTGATCTTGTGCTGACCGCCACCGGTGAACTGAGCCGGAATCGTACCGTCGGTTACCGGCTCGGTCAGGGGGACACGCTCGAAGATATTCTGGCGGAGATGTCGGAGGTGGCCGAAGGCGTGCCCACCACGGCGAGCGTGGTCGAGCGCGCCCGGCAGCTTGGCGTCGAAATTCCGATTGCCGAACAGATCTGGTCGGTTCTTGCCAACGGAAACGACCCGCGGCAGGCCGTGCACACGCTGATGACCCGTAGCCTGAAGCGCGAATACTGAGTCGGTCGTTGTCGCTGTTTCATTGCGTCAGCCCACGGCAGCGTCGTTCAGGGTAAACTACCATGCGACCCGGAACGGCGAGGGAACCGGGATCAGACGAACAGGAGATTTGAACGATGACTCGCAGCCTGAACAAGATCATGATTATCGGTAACCTCGGCGCGGACCCAGATATCCGCGTCACTCAGAGCGGCACCAAAGTTGCCAATCTGCGCGTCGCGACCAGCGAACGCTGGACCGATCGCAATGGCGCCCAGCAGGAACATACCGAATGGCACCGCGTCGTCTTCTACGGCAATCTCGCGGAAATCTGTGAAAAGTACCTTTCCAAGGGTCGTCGCGTCTACGTCGAGGGCAGCATCCGCACCGACAAATGGACAGACCGGGACGGCAATGACCGTTATACGACCGAGATCCGCGGCCGTGACATGATCATGCTCGATGGGCGCGGCGATGGCGGCGGCTTTGCTGGCGGGCAGGATCGTCAGCCCCAGAGCAGCGGCGGTTATCAGGCGCCGCCGGAGCTGGCCGACGACGATATTCCATTCTGACCGGCGCCGTCGCGGGTTCGGTCGCGCGGCCGTTTCGCAACAATTGTCCGATTTCGGTATTATTTTGCGAGGACCGCGCGCAGTTGATCCGTAGAATCGCCATAGTCTTTGCAGCATCGCTGATAGGTTCGTCCCCCGCGTGGGCTGCCGACAACGCCGAAGGCCTGCTTGCCGAAGGTGAGCGGTCGCTCGTCGCCGGCAACGCCATTGTCGCCGAGCGAGCGTTCGTGATCGGCATGAACACCTGGCCCGACGACCTGCGCTTTTCCTACTACGCCGGAATCGCGGCGTTCTATATGGGCCGAGATGGCGATGCCGAACCGCGGTTGCTGTCGGCGGGGTCGGCCTATCCGCGTGCCTGGTTCTACCTGTCGATGATCGAACTCGACCGCGGCCATGCCCAGGCGGCGCTCAAGTACATCAACCGCTACCTGAAGGCGCGACCGCGCGACCCGGAGGGTGAGCTGTTGCGCGGCATCGCCCGGCTCGGCCTGTCCGATCCGAAGGCGGTGGACAGCCTCAACCTGGCAGCGATGCTCGACAAGTCGTTGCGAACCTATGCGCTGTTCTACCGCGGGCTGTCGCAGTTCGAGCGCGACGAGCGTTCCGGCGCCGACAAGGCGCTGCGAGCCGTCGTACGGCTTGGCGAAAAACCAGGCTTGCTGCAACTCGCCGAACAAACACTCGATGTGATGAAACAGCGCGGCGATGTCGCCGCCCGGCGCTGGCTCGAAGCCTACATCGACCTGGCCTGGGACGACAACCTCAATCGCAATCTCGATCGCGAGTCCAAAGAAGCCGGCATGCGCGGCCTGGTTCGCGCCCGCTACTGGCAGCGCCTGCTCGAAGACGAGCAATCCCTGCTCGTCGGATTCAACGCCGACTATGACCAGCCGCTCGGCGCCGACAGCAGCGGGCGGGGAACGATCGGCGCGCTGATGGACTATGGGTTTTATACCAATCGCGAGCGTCTCAGTCTCGAACCCGGTGTCGAGTTCGAGCCTTCGGTCTCGCTGTATGATGCCGGCGGCGGTTTTGGACTGAACCGCGCTGACATCGCGTTGCGCCCCCGCCTGTACCTGTTTCAGGATCACGAGCGGGCAACGAAGGTGTTTTATGAATTTCGTTACGTCAGCGATATTGCCGAAGGTTTTCTGACCGGCCCCCGCCATGTGCTCGGGGTTCGCCCCTCCTGGACGGGGCGCAACCGGCGAACCTTCGTTACCGGACTGGTTGCGCTGGAAGCCAGCCAGAGCAGTGCCGCCGCTTACCGGGGCATCGGCCCGAAATTTGCCCTCGATGGCCAGGCCGCGCTGCCGAACGGACTGGTGACCGAAGTCTCGGCAACCTATCGCAAGCAGTTTCTGACGCACATCACCCCATCACGGCAGGAAGACGCCCTGATCGGGCATTTTGGTATTGGCTGGTGGAAGCCCAGTGTGCGCTTCGTGATCATGGGCGGCACCGACCAGGAACTGCATCTGAGTACGGCCGCCGGGCGTGATTACACCGTGCGTACCTACTGGCTGCGGATGGGGGCCTACCTGTGATGCGCCGCGTCCTGCTGATTGCCTGTATCGTCGCGATGGCCGCGCCGGTTGCTGCCGATCCGGTCGGGCGCCTGATCTATGCGCAGGGCAAGGCGCAGATCGTGCGCAATCTGAAGGCGGTGCCCCCTGCGCCGGGTACCGTGATCGAGGGTGATGACCTCCTGCGCGCCCAGGTGGGCGGCCGGCTCAAGGTGATCCTGGATGACGACTCCCTGGTCATGGTCTGGGACGACAGTGAAATGCGATTCCAGAACACGGTCATCGACCTGATGCAGGCGCGCCGCCAGCTCCAGATCGAGCAGATCACCGGGCAGTTGCGGCTGGTCGTCTCGTCGTTCCTTGGCTCGGGCGAGATCCTCGTCCGCACGCCCAACGCACGGGTGTTTGTCGATGATGCGGCCGACCTGCTGATCCGCCAGGGCGTTCAGGGCGACGACACCGAGATCGTCGTCCTGGCGGGGCGCGCACGCGTCGAACACGTCTTTACGGACTTTTCCGGAGCCGTGGAGCTGGAAGCGCAGCAGACGACGATCGTCGGAACCGATCGCGCACCGACGGCGCCACTGTTCGTCGATCGAAGCGTCTTCGAGCAGGTACTTCAGGACCTGCGCTGGATCCTGCCGGAGCCGGTGCCGGACTGGGACGGCTTTTTCGGTCAGCATCTCGAGGATTATGCGGTTCGTGCGTTTGGTCGGATCCGCCGCCTCGCCCAGCGACCGATGACACCGATTCGCACGATGGTCGAGGGGCTGTCCGAGGCGCACCTGCCGCAGCGTCCGGCCGAACCGCGTCCCGAGCCGCGTTCAACGCTGGATTTGCGCTGGAATTTTCAGGACGTTGAACAATGAGGCGTCTGGGCGCCATCGTCGGTGCAGCGATCCTTGTGTTGTCGGGGTGCATTGGTGCGCCCGTTCCGCCACGGACAGGTGTGGCGCTGTCACTCGATCTGCCGGGTCCGCTCGTGCCAGAAGGGTTTGCGCCGCAGCAGGCAACCGAAGTCGTCTTTGCGACCGAAGGCAAGGTCTGGATCGAGATCCGAACGGCATCGAATATCATCCATTCGGAATTGTACGCAGAAGATGACGGCGGTGCGACAATCGTCGATCTGGAACCGGGCCAGTACACCCTGGGCGTCTATGGCGGGATCCTGACACGTGACCAGAGCGATGGCTCGATCAACGGTGTGATTCGCTTTGCAGCGGTCGAATCGCTGTCACTCCCGCCGGATGAAGTCGTACAACGCACGGTCACGCTCGTGCGCTGCGAAGACGTCGAGGACCAGCTCGATACGAATCGCCGGGCGATGTGTGATTCGGATTTCGGTACGCAGCTTGCGCCGCCGGATCCGCCCGAGATTTTCCCGACCGCAGCCTTCTCGGGTTGCCAGCCGACCGCGCGTGAGGACGGCATCATCCTGGCCGGGACGAAGGTCACGGGTACGGTTCTGATGGACAATGCCGGAGACGTGCTGGTCGCCGATACCGGGCGAAACTGGCAATGGAATGTCTTCGATCTGACGTTCGGCGAGACATCCTTCGCGCGCAACCTGCTCACGGCCTGGGAAGAAGATACGCAGATTCGCAGCGAGCAGACGCAGGTGTCGTTTTCGATCGAAACGGATGCACTCTGTTTCAATCCCTACAACGTCCAGAGTGGTGGGGCCGACATCGAAACGAGCAGCGCCGATGCAGCCCAGCTCGTCGCGAGCTGGACACCGCGCAATCCCGTCACAGACGTCGCGCTGCTCGTGACCGGCACCACTTCGATGAAGTCGTTGCTTACGGACGCCGAACTGTCGGCGGCGCGCAGCGCCAGCCTGTATCCGTCGGCGGGGACCGTGTCCTCGTCGGCAGGCACGCTCAGTTTTCCGCGGCCGACGACGGATCGCTGGGATCTGTATCTGTATGCTCGCCACAGTCAGGCGGGGCAGCTCGTCTGGCGCCAGGAAGGTGCGTTTCGTTACGATGCCGACTGGCTGACCGACAACGACCATCCGGCGGCACCATGATTCTCCGGTTCGTGTTCGTTCTGCTGATTGTCCCGTTTTTGCGGTTCTGGCCGCGTGTGTTCATCGCGCTCGAACGCTTCTGGCGCGCGACACGCGCGTCTCGCCCAGCAGACTGACACCGACTTTTGCCGCCATGCCGGAGTCCGAGGCTCAAACCACAGACCGCCGCTGGGTCGGTAGCGAGCTGATCGTTGACCA
>RFIY01000038.1 GCA_003695505.1 Candidatus Dadabacteria bacterium
CCTCGTGTTTACGTCCGGCGGACCGGTGGCCGCCAGCGCGGCCCATATCCTTGACCTGGACGATGAAAAGACGCTGGAGCTAAGCTGGATGATCCGTAACGCCGCATTCAACGAAATCGCCTGCGGCCGCAGGCGCCGAAGCCTGCTCAGCCTCGGCTCCGTTGTTCATCTTGAACATGTCCACCTGCTAACCTTCCGTTGAACTGGAGTCTGTCGTGTTGCGTCCCCAGATCCCTGAACGTGCCGCCGCGGTCGTCGAACGAATTCGCGACTTTCTCGATGCGCATGTCCTGTCCGATCCGGACCTGTCCGGACCGGAGCGATTCCGTGAGATTCTGCCGAAACTGCAAAAATTGCGCGCGAAAGTACGCGAAGCGGGACTGTGGGCTCCGTTTCTGCCCGAGGCCTGGGGAGGACTCGGGCTGCCGCTGACCGAGTTCGCGCACGTCAGCGAGGCTTTGGGACGCTCGCCACTCGGCCACTATCTGTTCAACTGCCAGGCACCAGACGTCGGCAATATGGAGGTCCTGCTCGAATTTGGTACACCAGAACAGCAGCAGCGATGGCTCAAGCCGCTCGCCGCGGGTGACATCCGCAGTTGTTTCTCCATGACCGAACCGGAGTTTGCCGGTTCCAACCCGGTACACATGGCGACGACTGCCGTCCTCGATGGCGACGAGTGGGTCATCAACGGGCACAAGTGGTTCACGACAGCAGCCGATGGCGCCGCATTCGCGATCGTGATGGCCATTACGGATCCAGATGCGGGGCCGTATGACCGCGCGAGCATGATCGTCGTACCGACAGATACACCCGGCTTTGAACTGGTGCGAAACATTTCGATCATGGGTACGCCCGGAGCGGATCACGCCAGCCACGCGGAGATTCGCTACACGAACTGTCGTGTCCCCAGAGCCAATCTGATCGGACCACTAGGCAGCGGGTTCACGATTGCCCAGAAACGGCTCGGCCCCGGCCGAATTCACCATTGCATGCGCTGGATCGGTATTTGCGAACGCGCTTTTGAGCTGATGTGCGAACGCGCCGCGACACGGGAACTGGCGCCCGGACGACTTCTCGGCACGCGTCAGACCATTCAGAACTGGATCGCGGAAAGCCGGGTCGAAATCGACGCCGCCCGCTACCTGGTCGTCGAGACCGCGCGCCGCATTGATGAAGTCGGCAGTTCGGGCGCGCGTGCGGAGATATCAGCGATCAAGTTCCATGTCGCCGGTGTGCTACAGCGCGTCGTCGACCGCGCGATTCAGGTGCACGGCGCACTGGGCATCACCGACGATCTGCCCCTGGCCTGGTGGTATGCGCACGAACGCGGCGCACGCATTTATGACGGCCCCGACGAAGTCCACAAGACGGTCGTGGCCCGCAATGAACTCAAACGCTACGGAGTGGATGTGCGATGACCCGCCTCGACGAAACCCGTCCCCTGCGTGACGATGATGCCGTCCAGCTCGACAACCTGCGGCCGTGGCTGGAAGCGAATGCACCGGAAGTCGGCTCTGACATTTCGATCGAGCAGTTTCCGGGTGGCCATTCCAATCTCACGTTTCTGCTGCGTACATCCGACGGTCGCGAGTATGTGCTGCGGCGGCCACCAATGGGTCTGGAAATCCGCAGCGCGCACGATATGGGCCGTGAGTACCGGATTCTCTCTCATCTGCAGGGTGTGTACGACAAGATTCCACGAACCGTCGCCTTCTGCGACGATCGCGACGTGATCGGCGGCGAGTTCTACATCATGGAACGCTTGCAGGGCATCGTCCTGCGTTCACCGAAACTGCCGGACGGACTGAATCTGGATGCAGATGCAATGCGGACACTGTCGACCAATGTGATCGACAATCTTGCAGCAATTCATGCAGTTGACTATGAAGCTGCCGGCCTCGGCGACCTTGGGCGACCGGCCGGTTACATCGAGCGTCAGGTAACTGGCTGGACGAAGCGTTACAACGCCGCGCAGACCGATGACATTCCGGACGTCGAGGTAATCGCGACCTGGCTTGATGCACATCGCCCGTCGCAGGAGTCGGGCGCCGCGCTCATTCACGGCGATTACAAATACGACAATCTTCTGCTGGATCCGGAACATCCCACCGAGATTCGCGCCGTATTCGACTGGGAAATGGCCACAATCGGTGACCCCCTTATGGATCTCGGCACCAGCCTGAGTTTGTGGGTCGACCCCGATGACCCGCCGCTGTTCCGGATGCTGCCATTCGGCCCGACGATGCTGCCCGGGAACCTGAACCGCCTGGAGCTGGCCGAACGCTACGCCAGCACCAGCGGCAGGACGGTAGACGATCTCGTATTTTTCTATGTATTCGGCCTGTTCAAGATGGCGGTCGTCTTGCAGCAGATCTACAAGCGCTACACATTGGGACACTCGAAAGATCCTCGTTTCGCGCAAATGATCCACGGCGTTCGCGCCTTTGCCGATATGGGCCGCCGCGCAATCGAAGCGAACCGCATCGACCGGTTGGGCTGAAGGCCGGAGTTGCTCTGTCTCCGCTCGGGAGCTTACCCGCGCCAACGGTAGAATCGGTCTATGATCTCTCCGTCCCGAAACGGCGGCTGTCCGGCGAGCGGCTGAAA
>RFIY01000288.1 GCA_003695505.1 Candidatus Dadabacteria bacterium
GACGGCTCCCGCTCCACGATCAGCCGGTCGAGACGATTCCGTTTCAGGGCGCCGGACCAGGAATCCTTGACCATGGCCTCGGTCAGTCGAAGGTCGGCTTCCAGGACCAGTCCGAAGCGGTAGAACTGCGCCTTGCGATGCGCTACAAACAGGAGATTGAGCTGAAATGCATCGATGGCGTGTACAAGGCTGATGATTTCGGGGGAGCCCAGTTCACCGCTGTGCGCGGGGTCCTCAAAGCGAGCTGCGAGCAGAAAGCCACTGAATGGCGGCAGATCGAATTCAGGTACAGGGGCGTCAATCGGGCGGATCGCCGTCAGTACGCCTTTCGTAAACGGGATCGACCTTCGCATCAGTTCGATGAACGGAAACAGAATGCGTGTGCAGGTCGTCTCGATTACATAGCGTTCGTCACGCAGCGCGGGGAACGCCCCGGATTGTGGTGTCTGTTGCATGGTCATAACACTATAGTCCGAATTCTGACTGCTGCAACTGCAAAGCGGGGCGGCATAAGCCGCCCCGCTTTGCGGGATCCTGAAGTCGTGCGTTAAGACTCTTTCAACGCTTCGAGTACTGATGGCGTTTGCGCGCCTTGTGCAGACCGTACTTCTTGCGCTCCACCATCCGGGCATCGCGGGTCAGGTAGCCTTCTTTTTTCAGCGGGCCGCGCAGTTCCGGATTCAGAATCGCAAGCGCACGCGAAATGCCGTGGCGCAGGGCGCCAGCCTGGCCGCTCTTGCCGCCGCCGCGCACAGTCGCAAAGACGTCGACCTGATCGGTCTGCTGCGTCAGTTCAAGCGGCTGGCGGACAATCATGCGGAGAACGGGCCGATCCATGTACTCGTCGATCGGCAGTCCGTTGATGGTGATCTGTCCTGAACCGGGGCGAACCCAGACACGGGATACGCTGGTTTTGCGGCCGCCGGTGGCGTAGGCGCGGTTGGTCTTGGTGTCGAGGTGAGTGGTAGCCATGATCGTATACAGTCCTTTTGATCTCAGGCGTCGAACGACAGGGGCTCGGGGTTCTGGGCCACATGCGGGTGATCCGGCCCGGCATAGATGCGAACCTTCTTGAGCAGCTTGCGTCCCAGCCGGTTCTTCGGCAGCATTCCGCGAATGGCGGCCTGCAGCAGGAATTCTGGTTTGTGGTCGCGCATTTCTTCGGCCGTCCGGCTGCGAATGCCACCTGGGTAGCCAGTATGGCGCCAGTAGCGCTTTTGCTGCCACTTGCGCCCGGTCAGGCGTACTTTTTCGGCGTTGATGACGACCACAAAATCGCCGTTGTCCCAGTGGGGAGCAAATTCAGGCTTGTTCTTGCCGCGGACGACGGCAGCGATACGGCTGGCCAGCCGCCCGAGTGTCTGGTCTGTGGCGTCGACGACGTACCATTTGCGTTCAACCGCGGTGGGCGGAATCATCGGGGTCGGATTAGACGGTTTCATCGGTATTCCTGATCGCTTTCGGGAATCTCGAACTCAATCGTGTTGTTGGTAGATCAGACCGGGGCCGACCTGCAGGCCGACCCCGTCTGCATGAAACAGTAGATTATACGCGGATTCGAGTGGGAATGCAACGCGCCCGCATCAGTGCTCGACGAACCAGAGGCTCAGTTCCGGGACGTATGTGACAAGCAGCAGTGCCACGATCATGACGCCGAGCCATGGCAGGACGGAGCGGTACAGCGTCGTAATCGATTTCTCGAAACGGAAGGATGCCAGGAACAGGTTCATCCCGACCGGCGGCGTGGAGTAACCGATTTCGAGGTTGGTCAGGAAGATGATTCCGAGGTGGACCGGATGGACGCCGAATTCCTGTGCAATCGGCAGGATCAGCGGCACAACGACCACGATCGCGCTGAAAATGTCCATCAGGCACCCGACGATCAGCAGGAACAGGTTCAATGTCAGCAGGAAGCCCACCTGAGAGTGAATGAACTGCTGCATCCACTCCAGTGCATAGTAGGGCACGCGCTGGTCGATCAGGAAGTTCGTAAAGCCCATCGCGACGCCGAGAATCAGCAGGATCGCGCCGATCATCGACATCGATTCGACGCCAATCCGTGGCAGATCCCGAAATTTGATGTCACGGTAGAGAAAAACTTCGACGATCAGCACATACATCGCGGTGACCGACGCGGCTTCGCTGGCCGTCATCAGGCCGAGATAGATGCCCCCGAGGATGATCACCGGAATCGGGAGTTCCCAGCGTGCGTTCCAGAGGGCGCGCCCGATGCGTTTGCGATCAAATGCGTGACGCGGAACATTCTTGCGCACGCCGATGAAAACGCTGTAGAGACTGAGCAGGACGACGATGACGATGCCGGGCAAAATCCCGGCAACGAACAGGTCGTCAATCGATACCGAGGCTACCAGTCCAAACAGGATCAGCGGCAGACTGGGGGGGAATAGCAGGCCAAGGCTGCCACTGGACGTCAACAGACCCAGACTGAACTGTTCCGGGTAGTTCTCTTTGACCAGGGCGGGTAGCAGCAGGCCGCCGAGCGCGATGATCGTCACGCCGCTGGCGCCGGTGAGCGCTGTAAAGACGGCGCAAACCACGAGTGAGACGATGGCCAGTCCGCCCGGCATCCAGCCAAACAGGGACTGCGCGACATCGACCAGACGCTCGGGCGTTTTCGATTCGGCCATCAGAAAGCCGGCGAGCGTAAACAGCGGCAGCGCCGACAACGCTGGAGCCTGCGCGAGGCGGGCCATTTCCTGAACCAGCGCGGCAATCGGAATCTCGGCGACAAAATGGAAGCCGGCCAGCGCGCCGAATCCGATCAGTACGAACAGCGGCGTGCCCAACAGTGCGAGCAACGTCGAGGCTATGACGATCAGCGCGGTCATCGGACGGGCTCCTCGCCGAGGCTTTCTTCGAATTCTTCGTCGGGAATCACGGGTA
>RFIY01000289.1 GCA_003695505.1 Candidatus Dadabacteria bacterium
ACCTGTTCGTGATGGCGCGCACCGACGACATCATCAATGTTGCCGGGCACAGGTTCTCGACAGGTGGTTTCGAGGAAATCATCGCCAATCACCCCGATGTCGCCGAATGCGCCGTCATCGGGGTACGTGACGCGGTCAAGGGGCAGATCCCCGTCGCATTCGTCGTCCTGAATGCCGGGGTTGCGCGCGACGAAGCTACCGTGGCGTCCGAAGTCGCCGGGCTGGTCCGCGAGTCGTTCGGGGCCGTCGCGTCGCTGCGTACGGTACTGGTCGTGCAGCGGCTGCCAAAAACGCGTTCGGGCAAAGTGTTGCGCGGCACGATGAGGCGCATCGCGGATCAGGATGCCTGGACGATGCCGGCGACGATCGACGATCCGGCGATTCTCTCAGAAATCGAAACCGCGTTGCAGCGAGCGGGCATCGGCAACGGATGAACCAGCGATCGCGTGCTGCTAGAGTATCCGCAGGCGAAGAAAGGCAGGCGGCGTGAAACGATTCTACGAACTGGAACTGATTCTGTATCTGGTGCTGCTGATGGCGGTGGCGCTGGGTATTTACGGCCTCGGACTCGCACCGGACATCTGGTTTCAGGCCCGGCAGGATCCGACCTATATTATTTTTACGATCATGGCGATGTTCGTGGCCGGCAGCCTCTGGGTGATCGGAGAAATGATTCGCCTGCTCGGTCAGCATGGCGCAGTGTCGCGTATCGTTCCTCATCTGAAAGACGTGATGTCGTTGCAGCTTGGTCCGAAGGAGCAGAAGACGCTGTTCGGGCAGATTCTGATTGGGTTGCAGACGGCCCACCAGATCAATCCGCTGCACGACATCGATTATCGGACCGAGATCGCCGAAGTCTGTAGTTCCGTCGATGCGCGGCACGCGAACATCCGCTTCATTGCTCGTGTCATGCAGTTTCTCGGGGTGCTCGGTACGATGCTCGGCCTGATCATCGCACTCGGGGTCTTGTATCGCGACCTTTCGGCGGCGCAGGCTGATCTGCAGAATCAGATCGTCGCCGCAATCAAAAACAGTATGAGCGGTATGTACGCGGCCTACGCGACGTCGGTCGCCGGCCTGTTTTTCGGGTCGATCGTGCTGACTTATGGGACGACGTTGCTGGCCAATGCGCTCGAGCGCTTCGAACTTCGCGTGTCATCGATCTGCCGCCGTATCGTGGCGCCGCAACTGGCGGCCGCCGCGCCGGGCGAGGCGGCCGCTGGCGGCGCCGAGCTGGCGACGCGGCAACTGCAACAACTGCTGGAACTTTACCGTGCGCTGCACGACGGCACGACGAAGCAGCTCCAGGTCGCCGATGCGCAGCTCAGACAGCAGCAGGAACTGAACGCGCGTAGCGCCGCGATCGCAGCGCAGCTCGAACGGGTGGCCGAAACGCTTCAGCCGCTGGCGACTGCGGCAGGACGCCTGACCGGCAACGCGAAGTAATGGTTTCCCGTCGCAGGGCCGAAACAGACGAGAGTGAACTCTGGTCGGCGGTCTCCGACCTGTTCGGCGCCATTTCCCTGATTTTTCTGGTGCTGTTCCTGCTGGCAGCCGCCCTTGTCGGCGATCCCGACACGAGCAACGTCAAGGCGGAAATCACGAAACTGAAGCGCCAGAATATCGTCCTGCTCGACGAGGTCGAGCGCCTGCAGAAAGAGCTCGATCGGCGCCGTTCCGAGACGAAGACCCATTCGAACGAAGGCGTCATCGCGCTGTCGTCGATCGACTGGGCGATCATCCTGTCAACAAAGCTCGCCGATCCAGATACTGTACGCTACGAACTACAGGTCATTGATCCGGCCGGCGGTCAGATTACGCCGACAAAGGATCGCAGCGACCTGCTGAGCAATCGCGGCGCAAGCTGGGCATCTGCCGGGGCCGAGCAGATCATTGCGCACGATCGCCCCCGCGACCGGCCGCGCTCGGCATCGGCCGGAGACTACACGGTTCGACTGACCTGGCAGAAGGGCAACGGACGCACGGATACGGTAACGATTCGGCTGGTGACGTTGACGGATGAAGGAAGGCTCAAGACGGTCCACCAGCGGCAGATGACATTTTCACGCGCGCAACCGCTTGAGCAGACCATCGATGTCTTTGCATTCAAGGTTGATAACAAGGGCCGTGTCCGTGAGGCCTTCGACCTGTGAACAGGGTCTGGTAGCCCGCCGTTTTCGCTTTGCGTGGTATCCTGTAATATTGTCGCAGTCCCGGGAAAAACAGTCTGATGCCAAAGGAAAAAATGCGAGTAGCGGTCGCGATGAGCGGCGGTGTGGACAGTTCTGTCGCCGCATTGCTGTTGCATGAGCAGGGCGTCGAGGTCGTGGGCATGAGCATGCACCTCTACAACCTCGATCTGCCGGATACGGCGAAATTCGATACCTGCTGCAGTCTTGAAGATCTCGACCAGGCAAGGCGGGTCGCCGAGGACGTCGGTTTTCCGCACTATGTGGTCGATTACACGGTCGGCTTCGAGGAGGCGGTCGTTCGCCCCTTCATCGAGGCCTACGCAAGCGGGCTGACGCCGAATCCCTGTGTCTGGTGCAATGATCGCGTCAAGTTCCAGCCGTTGCTCGAACACGCGCAAAAACTTGGTTGCACACATCTGGCCACGGGCCACTATGCACGCATCGTCGAACACGCCGGTCGGCTTGAACTGCGTCGGCCAGCCGATCGCCAGAAGGATCAGACTTATTTCCTGTTCAGTCTGGACGAATCCCAGCTCGCACAGACGCTGTTTCCCCTCGGCGATCTGACCAAGGCGCAGGTGCGGGAGCGGGCGAAGGCGGCGGGGCTGGTGACCGCGGGCAAGCCGGAGTCTCAGGATATCTGTTTTATTCCCGATGGGGACATCGTGAACTTTCTCGAAGCGGAGATCGAAACGACGACGCCCGGGCGGATCATCCGCCGCGATGGCGAGGTTCTTGGCGAGCACGAGGGGATTCATCGCTATACGATCGGGCAGCGCCGCGGTCTCGGCGTCAGTTACGCAGAACCGCTGTACGTCAGCGAGCTTCGACCGGACAGCGGCGATGTCGTCGTATCGACCCGGGACGAGCTCGGGCGCGATGGTGCGCGCGTCGGCGACGTGCGCTGGGTCAACGGACGGCCGGACGGACCAGTGTCCTGTGCCGTCCAGGTGCGTTATCGTAGTCGGCCCGTGCCGGCGACGGTTGAACCGGTTGGCGAACGTGCGATGGTCTGGTTCGAAGACGGCCTAACCGAGGTCGTCTCTCCGGGGCAGGCCTGCGTGTTTTATGACGGCGACCGGGTGCTTGGTGGTGGCTGGATCGAAGCGGGGCTGGACCGATGAAGCAACGCGTCGCCTTTTTGACGCTCGGATGCCGGGCGAACCAGTTCGATACCGCGTCGATCAGCGATGCGGTCGAGCACGATACCGAGCTGGTCGATTTCGAGGATGAGGCGGACGTCTATGTCATCAATACCTGTACGGTGACGCACCGCGCCGATGCGAACGCCCGCAATCTGATCCGCAAGGCGCGTCGGCGCAATCCCGATGCAAAGGTCATCGTGACGGGGTGTATGGCCCAGACGCAGCCGGACGCCGTGGCCGCGATCGATGGCGTTGATCTCGTCGTCGGCAACAGTCACAAGGACCGCCTGCCCGAACTGCTCGTCGATCCAGAGCGAATCACCCATGCGCCCCGTATTGCAGTCAAAAAACTCGGCTTCAAAAGGCAGATCCCGGATTTGCCGAAAATTTCGCGCATGCAGGACAAGACACGGGCATTCGTCAAGATCCAGGATGGCTGCGATTACTCCTGCACGTTCTGCATCATCACGATTGCACGCGGCGCAAATGCGTCCCTGTCCGTGGATGACCTCGTCGATCAGGTGAGGCGACTCGGGGACGCCGGATTCCACGAGGTCGTACTGACCGGCGTGCAGATTGGTCGTTACGGGCACGACCTGGAACCGCGAACGACGCTCGTCGATGCCTTGAGACGCCTGCTCGACGAGACGGATATGCCGCGAATCCGCCTGTCGTCGATCGACCCGCGCGAGGTTGGTGATGACCTGATTGCGCTGATGGCGGACAATCCCCGAATCTGTCCGCATCTGCACATCCCGATCCAGAGCGGCGATGATGCGATTCTGCTGCTGATGAAACGCAACCATGATCGGGCCTTCATGCGCGACCTGTTCGGACGGATCCGCGACCAGATTCCAGACGTGATGATCGGCTCGGATGTGATCGTTGGCTTCCCCGGCGAAGGTCCGAGCGAATTCGACATGACGATCGATTTCGTTGAACAGTGGATCGATCATGTCCATGTCTTTTCGTACAGTGACCGCCCCGGGACGGTGGCGTCGGGTATGGACGACAAGGTCCCGCCGGAGGTGATCGCGCGGCGGTCGCAAGTGTTGCGCGACATCGGGCAGCGAAAACGAATGGCCTTCGGCCAGCGGCTGGTCGGACGCGTCGAGCAGGTTCTGACCGAGTCGCGCCCGACCGACGACGGATTGCTTGCCTATACGGTGCATTACATGCCGGTGACCGTGCGCGGGGACGTCGAACCGAATCGTCTGGTCGATGTATCGATTGACATCGAAGGAGAACAGCTTGTCGGCGCCATCGCCAGATAGCGATCCGATCGAGGCGCTGGCGGCTCGCTTTGGCGTCACACCAATCGACGCCGAGCTGTGGTGGCAGGCGCTGACGCACCCCAGTTACGCGAACGAGGTGCCTGGCAGCAAGCACTATGAGCGACTGGAATTCCTCGGCGATGCAATTCTTGGCGCGTTGGTGGCCGACGAGTTGTACCGGCGCCGGCCCGACGCACCGCCCGGCGAACTGACGTTTTTGCGCAGCGTGCTGATCCGGCGTGAGACGCTGGCAGACTGGGCCGAGGGCGTTGGACTGCGCGACCTGGTACGCGTCGGACGTAGTGCGCGGGGATTCGATGCCGTCGGCTGGCGAACGGTGCTGGCCGATGTGTTCGAGGCATTGCTCGGCGTCATCTGGCTCGAACACGGACTCGAACCGGTGCAGGCATTCGTCCGCAAGACCGTGGTCGATCGCATTCCGTCGTACGCCGATGCCCGTCGAGAACTCGAACCGAAGAACGTCCTGCAGGAGAGGCTTGCCAGCGACGGCAGTGAGGTCGCTTATCGGGTCGTTCACCAGGATGAACACGGCGTGACCGTTACCGTGAGCTGGCCGGGCGGCGAGGCCAGCGCGACCGCCCGCAGCAAGCGCGAAGCTGCGGTCGAGGCTGCTCGCCGTGCGCTCGACGCCATTGATGCGGAATCTGGGGCAGGTGCGCATGCGTAGCGGTTTTTGCGCCATTGTCGGTCGTCCGAATGTCGGCAAGAGTACGCTGACGAACCGCATCGTCGGTCTCGATATCGCCGCTGTCAGTGCACGACCGCAGACAACGTGGCATCAGATTCGCGGTATCTATACGGACGATGCGCGCGGGCAGGTCATTTTCGTTGATACGCCGGGCGTCCATGCCGCGCTCGATACGCTGAATCAGGCGCTCGTCGCCAACGCCGC
>RFIY01000290.1 GCA_003695505.1 Candidatus Dadabacteria bacterium
GTCACCGATTTCTTTGTCGTTGTTCGCGGAGATCGCGCCGACCTGGGCGATTTCGGTGCGGCCCTTGACCGGCTTGCTCAGCGACTTGAGGTGCTCGACGGCAGCTTCGACGGCCTTGTCGATACCGCGCTTGAGTTCCATCTGGCTGTGGCCGGCGGCAACGAGCTTGAGGCCTTCGGTGAAGATGGCCTGCGCCAGAACCGTTGCGGTCGTCGTACCGTCACCGGCGACGTCGCTGGTCTTGGAAGCAACTTCCTTGACCATCTGGGCGCCCATGTTTTCGAAGTGGTCCTTGAGCTCGATTTCCTTGGCGACCGTAACACCGTCCTTGGTGACCGTCGGTGCGCCGAAGCTCTTTTCGATCAGCACGTTGCGACCCTTGGGGCCGAGCGTGACCTTGACCGCGTTGGCCAGTTTGTCCACACCGCTCTTGAGGCGGGCGTATCCGTCCTGGCTGAACAGAATTTCTTTTGCTGTCATTGTCTGTCTCCTTTGTCTGTTCCGATTACTCGATTACCGCGAGGATGTCATCTTCGCGCATAATCAGGTACTCTTCGCCGTCGACGGTGATTTCGGTGCCGGCGTACTTCGAGAAGAGTACGCGGTCCCCCGCCTTGACGTTCATTTCCTGCTTCTTGCCGTCAACGACCTTGCCGTCGCCAACCGCAATGACCTTGCCCTCCTGGGGCTTTTCCTTGGCCGTATCCGGGATGATGATCCCGCTCTTGGTGGTCTCTTCGCTCTCGACGCGCTCGACGATGACGCGATCATGCAGAGGACGCAGATTCATCGTGTGGACTCCTTTCTGTTTGTGTCCAAACCGTGTAAAATCAAGCCGGAATGTTGGTTACCGAATTGTTAGCACTCAGAGGCTCCGAGTGCTAACAACACAGATTATAGACACGGAGGCAGGGTTGTCAAGTCGTGTGCAATCGGCCGGTTCATCCCGCGCCATGCGGGTGCTGATCTGCACCGGAACCCTGTTGCTGGCGGCGCTGGCCGCACTCGATCCATTGTTGACTCGCTTCCCGGACCTGGCATCCTCGGTGCCGACGACGCTGCGCCTGTGGGCAACGTCGCCGGCGCATGACATTCGCGCCGCGCAGACGGCGCTGCGCGACGGAAAACCGGCTGACGAGGCGATTGCCGAAGCCTGGCGCAAGGCGCCGTATTTCAGCACCGTCTGGTTGCTGGCGGGCATGAATGCCGACCGCGCCGCGCCCGGCGCCGGTTTGCCGTTTTACGCGGAAGCGTTGCGGCTTGATCCGTGGGGACCTTCGGTAGCACGGGTCGCGGTACCCGCGCTGCTGCGCGCGCGCTGGATCGATGTCACCACGGCGCTGGAACGGGCGCGGCGTTTCAATATCGCGACCATCTACGCGGCGCTGCCGGTAACGCCGCCGCCGGAGTGGCCATATGACTGGGCGCTCACAGAACGGCAACCCGTCGAGCAGTTGCGGCGCCATCAGCGGTTCGGCTGGCTGCAGCCGCTTGCCGCCGAGGACGTGTTTGCCCGCGAGACACCGCCGGTTCGCCGAGAGGTGCTGCTGGCGTTGTGTGGGCAGAGCGATCCGGCCTGCGGCGAGCTACTGCTGGCCTGCCTCGACGACCGCGCCCCATGTGCCAACGGCGCGAATGTCGACGCCGATCTGCTGACCGTGGCACTGACCAGCGCGCTGGCCGACAACGATCGGGCGTTGCTGGAACGGCTCGTGCCGCTGGCGAAACCGGTCGCGCGCGATCGTCAGCTCGTCACGTTGCTCGTTCGCGCGCTGGAGGCGCTTGGACAGCGGGATGAAGCGGCGCAGATCCGCAGGCTGCATCCGGCATTGGCTGCGCATTGACCTGGAAAATTGCCGTCGTCGCGCCGCGGATCGACCGCATCGGGGGCGCCGAACAGATCCTGCTCCAGGACATCGAGGCGCTGGCCAGCCGGCCCGACGTCGAACTGACCGTCGTGACGACCAGCGTCGCCCCGGATGTGGAGCTGCCCGGGCACGGCCGGGTCATCGACGTGCAACCACCTCGCGCCCCCGGTCTGCTCGGGACGCTTGCGTGGTTTCGCGCGGCCGATGCGGCATTGCGCCGTCTTGGTCCGGGATCGTTCGATCGGATCTATGCGCCGGGGATCAATGGCACGCTGGCGACGCATGTCCTGCTGCATGCCTGTTTCGCGGAGCAGCGTGAGCTGCACCGTGCCGCACGCCGCGCGAGGCCCTGGAATGCGCGCTGTCAGAGTCGACATGTCCGCTTCGTCGCGCTGGCGGCGGCCGAGCGTCATGTGCTGGCGGGCCCGCGCCCCGCGGTTGCGACGGTCAGCCCGCGCGCCGCGCGGATCATCGAGCAGCATCACGGTATCGAGGCGCGTGTGTTGCCGCCCATCATCGACACACGGCGGTTCTCGCCGCAGATGCGCGCGCAGTTGCGTGCCGCCGGGCGTGCGGCGCTGGAGCTGACGGACGAGGACAGGCTGGTCGTCGCGGTCGGCAATGCCTGGCATTCCAAGGGGTTCGACCTGCTGATTGCCGCGGCGAAAAATGTGGGCCGCCCGTTGCGGCTGGCGCTGGTGACCACGGAACGGCCGACCCATCTGCAGCGGATGTGCGGGCCTTTGCCGGAAAATGTCACCCTGCTGCCGCTTCGTCCCGATATTGAGGCCTGGTACGCGGCCGCCGACATGGTCGCACTGCCAAGCCGTGGTGAAACGCTCGGCCTGCCCCCGCTGGAAGCGGCCGCGATGGGCGTTCCGGTGCGCGTTTCCGGCGAAGCCGGCTGCGCCCACTGGCTACCGAAGTCGAGCGTCGTTCCCGAACTGTCCTTCGA
>RFIY01000291.1 GCA_003695505.1 Candidatus Dadabacteria bacterium
CGTCAGCGGTTCGGCGCCGATTCCACCGGATCTGATTCGCTGGTACCGCAAGATCGGTCTGGAGCTGCTCGAAGGCTACGGCATGAGTGAGAATTTCGCCTACTCGCATTTCTCGCGCCCGGGCCGTGGCCGGATCGGCTACGTCGGTGAACCGAATCCGGGCGTCGAACACCGTATCAGCGAAGAAGGCGAAATCCAGGTCAGGAGTCCGGCCGATATGCTGGGCTACTACAAGATGCCGGAGGAAACGAAAGCTTCGTTCACCGAAGATGGCTTCCTGAAAACCGGAGACCGCGGCGAAATCGACGAGCAGAACCGGCTCAAGATCACCGGGCGCGTCAAGGAGCTGTTCAAGACGAGCAAGGGCAAGTATGTTGCGCCAGCGCCGATCGAGAATCTCCTCAACGCCAGCGCGCTGATCGAGCAGTCGTTTGTGACGGGATCCGGGCGTGAGGCGGCCTGCGCGTGTGTGATGCTTTCGGAAGAGCTGCGCGCGCGCCGCGATGATCCGGCACTGGCTGACGAGATCGGGCCGCAGCTCAAGGAACTGCTGTTCGAGGTCAACGGCAAGGTCGAGCCGCACGAGCGCCTGGCCTTTCTCGTCGTCGTGCGCGACGAGTGGTTGATCGAGAATGACTTCCTGACGCCGACGATGAAAATCAAGCGTAGCGTACTCGAAGACGTCTACGGGCCGAAGCTGGAGGAGTGGTACAGCTCCGGACAAAAGGTGATCTGGGAATAGGGATGTGATGCGCCGTCTCGGCGCAGTGTGCGCAGCACTGCTCGTCGTGGCGGGCTGCAACAATGATGCGCCTGCGGTCTCCGGGCAGACCTTCGTTCGCCCCGGGACCACCGCGTGGCATCGTGTCGTTCCATCCGATGCGCTTCCGGCGGGTGTGGCGGCGGATCTCAGCAACAACAACCTGGACATCCTGCTGTACCAGGGGCGGCTCTGGTTTGCGTTTCGAACCGCGCCGACCCATTTCGCCAGTACCGAGACGACGATGTACCTGCTCAGCACGGACGACGTCGAGGGGCTGCGCGACTGGCGGCTGGAGACAACGGTTCACACCGGCAAGGATATTCGTGAGCCCCGCCTGTTCGTGGTCGACGACCGGCTGTTTTTCTATTTCTCGGAGCTCGGTACCGAACTGACGTCCTTCGACCCCGACGGGGTCAAAGGAATGGTTCGCGCCGACGACGGGAGCTGGAGCGAACCCGTCACGATATTTGCGGATGCCCGCGTCGTCTGGCGGATCAAGGAGCTGGACGGGCGTGTCTGGATGACGTCGTATCGGGGCACCTCGAAAGTCTTCGAGGAGCTTGATCCGTTCGTGCCGATCGATGTCATGTTCTCGACGACGGATGATGGCTGGACCTGGCGGGGCGTCGACGGTGGGGACGAGGTTGTTTTGCGGGCCGCAGGACTGTCCGAAGTCGGATTCGCGAGTGCACCCGCCGGGGCCTTGTTCAGCGTCATCCGCGCCGAAAATGCCGATCCTCGGGGGTTCGGCAGTCGTCTCTGTCAGGCGCCGCCAGGCGACTGGAAGACCTGGCGGTGCCGCGAGCGCAATGACCCGCACAAATATGACAGTCCGCTGATGTTCCGTTACCGGGATCGACTCTATCTGATTGCGCGATACAATCCAGCGGGTGCCTACGACCTGGCGCCGGGTGAGCCGGTGACGGTCGAGCGCTGGTGGCGCAACCTCTGGAACTATTCCGCGACGACGAAGCGTACCGCGCTATACGCCTACGATACGGAGCGATGGGAAATCCGGTTGCTGGACGTCTGGCCGACGAATGGCGATACGGCCTTTGCATCGGCCGTCTGGCTCGACAATGATCGATTGTTCGTGTTCAACTATAGTTCTGATCCATCCGCACCCGAGATGAGCTGGATCGAGGGGCAACTGACGGGCAGCCAGATTTATGCGGCGGTACTGGATTTTGGCGCGGGAACGCCCACGGTGGGTGTGCCTGTCCCATGAGGAAAGCCATTCTTTCCGGAGGAAACGATGATGCGTGTACACATTTCCCTGATCGCTGTACTGGGTTTGCTGGCCGGCTGCGGATATCCGAAAGCTTCCAGCCTGGGACTGCTGGAGCCGGGCATGGCGCCTGCGGCCGTCCGCCAGGTGTTAGGGGCGCCAACCTGGGCCGCAGGCGGGGGCCAGGAGCAGCGGTACGTCTATCGCATGGTCGATGCACAGGGGCGAAAGCGTTTCCGGCGCATCTGCGGCACACTGGGGGCCGTGTCGCTGGGGGTCGCCTGCCTGCCGTGGGCGTACCGTGACGCACTCCCGCGGGACTACGAACTGCGGTTCGTCGATGGTCGGCTCGCGGCCTGGGGGCCGGCCGGCAGTGTTCCGCTTACCCGGTGACCTTGCGCCAGAGCGCCCTGCCGACAAAGCGGAACTTGTCACCCAGCGGAAACCGTTTCAGTACGGTCTTGACGACGCCCTGTGTGAACGCGGTCCGTTTCGAGTAGTCGATCCGAACGTCGACGACGACCGGCTGACCCTTTGCACTGATGGCAAGGGCGGTGTCGATGCCGTCGGCGATCTCGTCGTCGTTGCGAATCTCGACGTAGTGCGCACCGGTTGCCAGCGCCGCACCCTCGAGCCGGATTTCGCCAAGCACCGTGCACGTCTTGCGGTTGTACGGGATCTCCTGCCCCTGTGAAATCTGCGAGAGCTCGCCGTCGTAGAAGACGAAGAACGGCACACCGACGCCCCGCGTGCTGGCCGTGACGATTTCCATGCAGGTCATCAGGAACGCGCCGTCACCGACGATCGCGGCGACCTGCCGCTCCGGATTGGCCAGCTTCGCGCCAATCGCCGCCGGAACGCAATAGCCCATGCAGTTGAAGTCGGTCGGGCTGATAAAGGTGCGCGGCTGCAGCACCGGGAACTGTTCGGCGGCGAGAAAGGTATGGTTGCCGTCATCGACGACGGTGATGGCGTCGCGGTCGAGACGTTCGCGTAGCGCGGTGAAAAAGCGTGCCGGATTGACACGGTCGCTCTTGTGGGCGAACCACTCGGTGCGCCAGGCGTCCTTGTCGGTCGCGATGCGGGTGGCGACGCGTTCGCGCCGGTCGGCGTGATTCACGCCTCGCGCCTCGAGCGCGCGACGAAGCGCGGGGACGGCATCGCGGCTATCCGCGGCTATCGCGACGGCGGCCGGATAGTTGCGGTTCAGCACCGCCGGATCGATGTCGATATGGACGAGGTTTTCGGGCACGCGCACGCCGTAGCTTCCGGTGGGTATTTCGCCAAAGCGCACGCCGATGGCCAGCAGTGCATCGACGTCCTGGAACGCGTTACGCGCGGCCGGCACTGCGGCGGCGCTGAAGCCCATGCCGGTGTGCAGGGGATGGTCGGCCGGAAAAGCGCTGAGTCCCTGAAGCGTCGTGGATACCGGCGCGCCCAGCATTTCGGCGATACGTGCGACGTCCTCTGCGACATCGACGGCTCCCCAGCCGACGAACAGCCCGGGTGCGTTGGCCGTCGCGAGCAGGTCGGCCGCCTGTTCGATCAGCGCCGTGTCGGGCTGCGGCGCGGGGGCAGGTGGCTGGAACTGCGGAACGTCTCCCGGAGGCCCCTGAAAGAGTTGCACGTTGTAGGGCAGCTCGACAAACACCGGCCCCGGTACGCCGCTGACGGCCGTATGGTATGCGGCAAAGATCGTTGGCACGACGTCCTCGTGCCGTTCGACCCGCCAGCGGGCCTTGGTGACCGCCTGTACGAGCTGCATCTGGTCCAGTTCATGCAACTGGTATCCGAACGGGCTGTCGGTGCTGGTGCCTCCGGAGATGACCAGCAGGGGAATCCCGTCCAGGTACGCTTCACCGATGCCGCTCATCGCGTGTGTAGCGCCGGCGGCGGGGACGATGACCATGCAGCCGATCCGGCCGTCGGACGTGCGGCTGATCGCGTCGGCCATGAACGCTCCGCCGCCTTCGTGCGTGACCAGGACCGGGTCGATCCGCTCCGACTTGTTCAGTTCGTCGTACAGCTCCGTATTGTGGACGCCAGGGATGCCAAAGGTATGCGATACCGGCAGTTGCTCGAGCGCGTACCGTACGAGCCAGGCCCCGCTGCGCCGTCCGGAAATCTTCGTTGTTGGCCAGTCCGCACGGATGGATTCGGGTGTGATCGTCATGTCAGGCGCCTTTCGCGATGTAGCGCGCCGTTGCCCGCCCGGTCAGGACGCAGCCGCCGAGGAATGTGCCCTCCAGCGACCCGATCCCGTGTATGCCGCCGCCGCCGAATCCGGCGCTTTCACCAACAGCGTACAGCCCGGGGATCGCCTTTCCTTCTGTGTTCAGCACGCGGCCGCCGAGATCGGTCTGGATCCCGCCAAGACTCTTGCGGGTCAGGATGAATTCCCGAATCGCAATCAGGGGCCGAGCCTTCGGGTCGTCGATCGGCTGGAAGTTGCAGGTGCGCAGCCGGTCGCCGGGGTATTTGCGGAAATTGGCGATCCAGCGTAGCTGGTCATCGTTGTGGTACTTCGGACCTCGCCGGATCATCCGGTCGAAGTAGTCGATTTCACTGGCCAGCGTGTCGTAGTCGGTTTGCAGACCGTAGAGATTGCGCTCATTCATACCGGCCACCAGGTCGCGCAAATTGTCGGCAACGACGATGTCGTCCGGGCATTCGTCGATCAGGCGGCGGATCAGCGCCTTGTTGCCGAACAGCGCGTCGAGCAGGATCCGTACTTTCTTCTTGTCGCGGAATGCCGTCATGTAGGCCCCGCCAGAGACCGCCAGTTCCTTGATCGCGATCTTCCAGTTCAGTACCTGCCACGAGTACTTGCCCGGTTGGCGCACGATCGAGTCGACAAGATGGCGGGTGTCCGAATACGGAATCAGCGGCCAGGGTGTGCGGATGCGCTGACCGAGCGCATTGACCCACAGGGCTGAGCGGGGCGGTACCAGCGACAGGCCGTCATTGGGCTTGCGCTTTGCCGGGTGGTGGACGCCGGCGGCATAGTGCCACTGTTTGTCCAGATGCGTCAGCCTGGCGCCGACTTCGGCGGCGCGGTCGTGCAACATGCCGTCCGCGTAGATGTGCGAGCCGTTGAGCAGGTGTTCCGGCGGTTCGCCCCAGTCGGCGTACCAGTTGGCGCGCACCTTGCTCAGATCGCCACCGCAAATGCCGCCGGACGCAATGACGACGTGCTCCGCGGTTACGCGGAACTCCTCGCCGTTGTCCATACGCTTGCCGTACACGCCCGTAGCGCGACCGTCGGTGATGTCAAAGCCCGAGACCTCGTGTTCGAACAGAACCTCCAACCGTTCGCGTCCGGGATGTCGTTCGAGGCCGGCGATTGCGCAGGCGATGATTTCGGATCCGGTGCCCAGCGCGATATGCCAGCGCGGTACCGTGTTGTAGGTGGTGGTCAGGCCCCGTTCCGGCCAGTTGACGATTGGCAGGAACTCGACGCCGTTGCCATCGAGGTATTCGAAGATGTACTCAATCGAGTTTTCGCAGTAGAACTTCGCCCATTCAAGCGGCCAGTGATCGTTGTCGCCGAACTGCGCACAGGCAAGCCAGTCGCGCAGCGCCAGTTCGGGCGAGTCATCGATCTTCATTCGTTTCTGGTGCGGCGTGCCGATCATGTGTACGCCGCCGAACGATTCCCTGGCGAGGCCACCCCAGGTTTCGCGTGGCCCCTTTTCGATCATCAGCACGCGCATACCGTGCGTCAGGAGTTCGTGGGCCGTGGCAATGGCGGCGAGGCCGCCGCCGGCGATGACGACTTCGGTTTCGTAGCTTGCGCTCATCGGTGTCTCCTCGCGGGCTGGTTTGCGGGTCGTGCGCGGCTATCCGATGCAGCTTAGCAGAAGTTTAATGCGACCGCATTACGGCGCCACGGGTGATCAGTCCATGGGCTCAATGATTTCGATGGGATCCTCGGTGGACGGGGCGGGTTTGGGAGCGACGGGCTGTACGGGGGCAACCGGCTCGACCGGCGCCGGAGCCGTCGGCGCCAGTTCCGGCGTCTGTTCAACGACCGGCTCCGGAGTGCGCGGGGCCACCGGTGCGCCGCTGGTTGCACCAGCGGGCAGGGGCTTTTCGGGCAGGCCGGTCCGGCGACGCAGCTTATTCGCGTAGGTGTCCGGGTCGAGCGGCGGTTCCGCAAGGCAGCCGCCGGTACCGTTCGCGAGAATCTCGCAGCGCATCGGCCAGGTGATGATCACGTCGTCGTCGACGCGGCCTTCCCATTCGACGGGCAGCGAAACGCGATAGCGCCCCAGCAGGAACCGCAGATAGTTCTGGTCCGGGTCGTCGAGCCGGAAGCGTGCGCCGTGCTGAAATTCGCGGCCAAAAATGCCCAGATCGCGAATCAGAAATGTGCCCGCGCGACCGGTGTTGCCGGCTACGCCGTTGAAGTGAATCTCAAGGTCGCGGTCCATCGTCTGATGCCAGCCGCGATAACCATCGACGCGGACGGTGACTTCTCCGATGACGCCGATGGCAAATGCTGGTGCCGCCATCGCCGCGATCAGCAGCGTGGTCGACAGCAGGTGACCCAGGAAGTGCGGTGTTCGTTGTCTCATGCAGGTTAAGTATAACCGAAACGACGGCCAAAACACCCGGTTCGTGGTCCCGTCCGGGCAGGGTAGAATAACGCAGAAAGGCCGCAGACGTGCAACAAGATGCCTGACCAGTTTGACCGACAACAGTTTTATGCGCGCTTGCGTGTGATCGTTCGCGAGCAGCTCGTTGCCTCCGACCGCCTGGCGGAACCGGTGGAACGCCTGCTGGAACACCCTGGCAAGGCGCTGCGTCCGGCGCTCGCTTACGCGGTCGCGCAGGCGTGCGGCCATGGCCAGTTGCCCGGCGCGATCGAGACGATTGCGGCTGCGGCTGAGCTGCTTCATCTGGCGGCGCTCGTACACGATGATATCGTCGATGAAGCGGCGCAGCGCCGTGGTGTCGAAACGTTGCATCGGCGCTACGATACGCGAACCGCGGTACTCGTTGGCGACATGCTGATCGGACTGGCGTCGGAGCTGATTGCCGATGGCGCGAGCGAAGGAACATTGCGGCGGTTCGGGCCGACGCTCCGCGGGCTGGCCGAATCGGAGCTGCTGGAGTACCGTGCACGTGGCACAACGCTGGAAGCGGCGGTTGCCGAGCGCATCGCCGTCGGCAAGGCCGGTTCCCTGTTTGGCTGGATCGCCGCCGCTGCCGCGATCGAGTGCCGCGAATGGGCCGGCGAGACGGCCTGGTATCAGTGGGGACTACAGCTTGGCGTGCTGTATCAGCTCGTCGATGACCTTGGTGACGTGCTCGGCATCGATGAAGGCAAGGACGTGGGTCTGGACGCCGCAACCGGAACGCCGACGTTGCTGGCCATGATCGAGCACGAACATGGCCGGAACGGGGTGGCGCGACAGATGCAGAGCCTGATCACTCTGGTTCGGCGGCCTCCGGCGCGAGGGCCCGCGCTCGACCAGTTCATTGAGACGGTGTGCACGAGAGCGCAGGATCGGCTCAGTTCGTACGGCGAACATTCGATCGACGCGACCGGCGCCTGACGCGCCGCGTTGCGCCTCCGGCGCGTTGCGGCACACGCGGGGCCGCGTTTTCCCCTGAACGTCCGGCGACATTTTCCACAGTTTGTGGAAGGTCTGGTTCAGATGAAAAAAAACGGGTTTGAGAACAGGCAGTTCCGGGCGCGGCGATTCGAGCTGGCGATTGGGGAAGCGCCTGTGGAAAACTGTTGAAAAGTACGACATATTGTGCCTGCGGGTTGCGGTTGCACAATATCTGGAGTCGGCTATAGTGTTCCACTGCAGACGACATGGTCGGCGCGCGAGGGCATGTCGCTGCAGTTGTACAGGAACCGTTTGAGGAGGGCCAGATGAAGATCGAACGCCGATTCACGGCCGGCAAGTCGTCGCCGTTTGAGGGAATCGCATTCGAAACACGCACCAGTGAGATCAAGAACGTTGATGGATCACTGGTGCGGAAGATCGAAAAAGTTGTCGTGCCGAAGTTCTGGAGCCAGGTGGCGACAGACATCATTGCACAAAAGTATTTCCGCAAGGCGGGTGTGCCGGTTGCGCTGAAGCGTAAGCGAGAGAAAGGTGTCCCGTCCTGGCTGCAACGCAGCGAGCCGGACAGGGCGGCGCTCGAACAGTTGCCCGAAGAGCAGCGGTTCCGCGGCGAAGAGGACAGCCGTGAAGTTTTTCATCGCATGGCCGGTTGCTGGACCTACTGGGGCTGGAAGCACAATTATTTCGACAGCGAAGAGGACGCCCAGGCCTACTACGACGAAATGGTGCACATGCTCGCGCACCAGATGGCCGCACCAAATTCTCCGCAGTGGTTCAATACCGGGCTGAACTGGGCATACGGCATCGATGGACCGGCCCAGGGTCATTTTTACGTCGATCCGGCGTCTGGAGAGGTTCGTAAGTCGGAGACGGCCTATGAGCACCCTCAGCCGCACGCCTGCTTCATTCAGAGCGTCAGCGACGACCTCGTTAACGAAGGCGGCATCATGGATCTCTGGGTTCGTGAGGCGCGGCTGTTCAAGTACGGTTCCGGAACGGGCAGCAATTTCTCGCACCTGCGCGGCGAAGGCGAGCCGTTGTCGGGTGGGGGACGGTCGAGCGGCCTGATGAGTTTCCTGAAGATCGGTGATCGCGCGGCGGGCGCAATCAAGAGTGGTGGCACGACACGTCGCGCCGCGAAGATGGTCATTGTCGACATCGATCATCCTGATATCGAAGAGTTCATCACCTGGAAGGCGCGGGAAGAGCAGAAGGTCGCTGCGCTCGTGACGGGCAGTGTGATCTGTGAGGGACGCCTCAATGCGATCATGGCAGCGTGCCACGACAGCGAACTCGAAGGCGCCGACCGTTTCGACCCCAAAAAGAATCGTGCGCTTGCGGATGCCATTCTCGAGGCGCGACGGGTCGCGGTGCCGGACAATTACATCTTCCGCGTCATTCAGTTCGCCCGGCAGGGTTATGAACGCCTGGAGTTCGAAACCTATACGACAGACTGGGACTCCGAAGCATATGTGACCGTCAGTGGGCAGAACTCCAACAACTCCGTGCGTGTTTCGGACGAGTTCATGGAAGCCGTCCAGAATGACAGTTCCTGGCACCTGACGCGCCGGACCGATGGCGCAGTTGTCAAGACCCTGCGTGCGCGCGAGCTCTGGGATCAGATCGCCGAAGCGGCCTGGCAATGCGCCGACCCGGGCATCCAGTTCGATACGACGATCAACGACTGGCACACCTGCCCAAATGACGGGCGAATCAACGCCAGCAATCCGTGCTCGGAGTACATGTTCCTCGACGACACCGCCTGTAACCTGGCCAGTCTGAATCTGATGAAATTCGTCGATCCCGAAAAGGGCAAGATGCGGATCGACGACTATCTGCATGCGATCCATCTCTGGACGATCACGCTCGAGATCTCCGTCTTGATGGCCCAGTTCCCGAGCTGGGAGATTGCACGGCGCAGCTATGACTACCGAACCCTTGGCCTGGGCTACGCCAACCTTGGCACACTGCTGATGGTGCTCGGACTGCCCTATGACAGCGACGAGGGGCGTGCCCTCTGTGGTGCCCTGACGGCGGTCCTGACCGGTGAGTCTTATCGCACCAGCGCAATGATGGCGGCAGAGCTTGGTCCGTTTCCGCGCTACGAATACAACCGCGATGCCATGCTGCGCGTGATCCGCAATCATCGGCGCGCCGCATACGGAGAGGATGCGGCAGCGTATGAGGAGCTCCATACGATTCCGGTTGCCATCGATCAGCAGCTTGCACCGCGGGAGCTGTTGCGTACGGCGCATCGCGTCTGGGATCAGGCGCTGGAACTCGGGGAACAGGTCGGCTATCGCAACGCCCAGGTTTCGGTCATTGCGCCGACGGGCACGATTGGTCTGGTGATGGATTGCGATACGACGGGTATCGAGCCGGACTTTGCGCTGGTCAAGTTCAAACAGCTGGCCGGCGGGGGCGCATTCAAGATCATCAATCAGTCGGTGCCGCTGGCGCTGAAGCGACTCGGCTATACGCCCGATCAGGTTCAGCAGATCGTCAACTATGCACAGGGGCACGGCACCCTCAAGGGGGCGCCCTGCATCAATCTGACGAGTCTGCAGGAGAAGGGCTTTACAGACGAAGTCCTGCGTAAGGTTGAAGAGGCGTTGCCATCGGCGTTCGACATCGGCTATGCCTTCAGCCCATGGACACTCGGTTTCGAGTTTTGCCGGGATGTACTCAAGGTCGATGAAGACAAGCTGCGTGAACCAAATGTCTCCGTGCTGGCCGAGATCGGCTTCACGCGTGAAGAAATCGATGCTGCGAACGACTATGTGTGCGGCACGATGACAGTCGAAGGCGCGCCGCATCTCAAGGAAGAACACTACGCCGTATTCGATTGCGCCAATCGCTGTGGGCGCAAGGGGAAACGATTTATTCCCTACGAAGCGCATATTCGGATGATGGCGGCGGCGCAACCATTTATTTCGGGGGCGATCTCGAAGACGATCAATATGCCGAATGCAGCAACGATCGAAGAGGTCAAGAATGCATACCTGTTGAGCTGGCGGCTTGGCATCAAGGCGAACGCACTCTATCGCGATGGATCGAAGCTGAGTCAGCCGTTGACGGCTGCGTTGTCGCTGTTCGATGATCTGGGCGAGCTGTTCGATGCACCCGCTGCGGATCAGGCCGCGACGATTGCGGCGGTTGCCGCGGCGCAGCAGATCCACGCCATGCAGCGCCACCGGCTGCCGGATCGCCGGAAAGGATATACGCAGAAGGCGGTGGTCGGCGGACACAAGGTCTATCTGCGAACCGGAGAGTATGACGATGGCCGTCTTGGCGAAATCTTCATCGACATGCACAAGGAAGGCGCGGCGTTCCGGAGCCTGATGAACAGCTTCGCGATTGCGGTCAGCCTTGGTCTGCAATATGGCGTGCCACTGGATGAATATGTAGATGCGTTCGTCTTCAGTCGATTCGAGCCAAACGGGATGGTCAGTGGCAACGACCGGATCAAGATGGCGACATCGGTCATCGACTACATCTTCCGCGAACTGGCGATCACTTATCTTGGCCGGTATGACCTGGGACATGGCATCAACGAGGAAGACCTGCGCCACGATGCCCTCGGTTCCATGGGGGCCGAAGATGCTCAGGGCGCGCCGGCGTCTTCCGCGACATCCGTGGAACCCGAAGCGCGACTTGCCGCGTCCGGGGGAGGAACGGCTGTGACAACGCGTGGCGCGGTCGACCTGAACGCGATTCGTGAAGCACGCGCCAAGGGCTTCGAAGGTGATCCGTGTGGCGAGTGCGGACAGTTTACGATGGTGCGCAACGGAAGCTGCCTGAAGTGCATGCATTGTGGTGCCACGAGCGGCTGTTCCTGAACGCCCTGCTACAGGGACGACTGACAAAAGGCCGGCGCTGTAGCGCCGGCCTTTTTTGTTCTCGCGTCGCGGTTGCCTCGAAGATGAGCGGCTCAGGGAGAAGCAGGCGGCGAGTTCGTGCCGACGGCCGGTCCCGGCCAGAAAGGATTGGTCGAGGCATCTGTGGCCGGCAGCGTCCGAATCGCTTCATCGGCACGAATGACAACCGCGCGCATCGCTGCAATTTCGGCGGCCGTCAGCGGACGGGCGACGTGTGGCAGGTCGTGTCCGACCACCACGAGTGGTTCGTAATCATGTGTCTGGATGGCGTCCAGTTGCCAGGTTGTGCGGTCGTTCGGGCCACAGGTGTCGATTGCATTGGTAACGTCGCAGCCGGTGAACAGGAAACGGTTCGAACCGAAGCCAAACGAGATATCCAGCAGTGTTGCATTTTCCGGGGCTTCCGCGCTGCCGACGCTGTGGCAGCGATCACAGGCCGAGAACGAGCCGCGGCGTCGTACGGTGTGCGGATGAACCGGTCGCTGGCCGAAGCCGGCCAATTTGCGCCCGTCAGGCAGCACGAAGGTGCGCGGCGCATCGGTAATGGGACGGTAGCCTTCGGGGAATGCCGTGCCAGTCAGGGTCAGAAAGAAGCGCTCCGCAGGCATACTCGGTGCAATTCGGCCTCTTGTGTTGCGCATCAGAACCAGGTCGTGAAGCGCGACGTGCCGACGTGAACCCGATGGCGCGCCAGGCACCTCGCGTCCTGTCGTCTGGTAGCGGGCCGTGCGATCGAGATCGACTGTCACATGACAGCCATAGCAGTTCGGCATCCAGTCAGAATGGCATGTGTCGCATTCGAGTTCATCCGTATGGGAACGGCCGTCCGGCCAGATGCCCATCGCCGAAGCCGCCAGTGCGGAGAACCGAGGATGGCCGGGCGTAATCGCATCCAGTACCTGGGGGACGACAAGCTTTTTCCGGGAGACCTTTGTCGTCAGGATAATGTTGCCGTCGGCAGCGGTGAGCGCGTGCGCGCTGTTTTCGATCTTCGCACGGGTTCGGGCATCGCCATGGCAGTCGCTGCACTGCACGCTGATCGCACAGCCAAGGTCGCCGTAGAGATGTCCATCGCCATGGATTTCAGTTGCCGTGTGACAATCGACGCAGTGCATCCCTGCTTCGTAGTGGATATCCGGTGGTGTCTCATCGGTGGTGTTGCTGTTGTCTTCATCGGTCAGGTAGTACAGCGGGTCGTGGCCATGCAATCCGCGACCGAGAGGCGTGGCGTTCGGCGGATTGAGGCCCGCGCCCGCCGATTCACGCATCCCCTGATAGCTGATGCCGATGCGTGCGCCACGGTAATGGCAATGGGTGCACTGGGCAATGGCCGGGGCGGCGACGAGCTGGTGGCTGACGGGATGTGGTGCGGTCTCGGTGACCAGCATCGGGTCGCTGGAGTGGCTGCGCCCGTCATCGGCATACGACATGTGGCACGCGCTGCATCCGGAGGATCGGTAGTCCCCCGGAAAGCGGTTTTCACCGAAATCGGACAGATGGCAGCGCAGACAGGATTTGACCAGATACTGGTCCTGGGCGCGTGCGACGATCGATGCAACGGTGGTGCTCGTGCCGGGACGGGCATCAGGTGGGTCGAAGCGGGTCGTGCGTGTAAGGGCGCACGACGCGTCGGGTAGCTCGGGCGCCGCGCCAATGTCTGCAGCGGATGCGCCGTCAAAGGGCCGCGTCGCCGCGCCGGATCGATAACGGGCGACCGAAATTTCTCCGCCCGTATGGGTCATCACGGAACGCGTTACTGCCGCAGCGACATCATCGTGGCACAGACCGCAGGTGCCGGCAACGACGCGAAAATCACCTGGGTTGATGAAACGCAGATACTCCAGGGACACCTGGTCGAGTTCGGCCGACGACAGATTGCGCAAGAACGTATGTCCTGTGCCGGGCGACGGGTGCGCAAGAGCCTTGTCATAAAGCCAGGTGCCGTCGCAGCGCGGTGGACTGGATCGTTCGTCCAGCGTGCCGTCGCAAATCCAGGCTGTTCCACCGTGGCAGGTGGCGCAATCGACCGGGTACCACGGGTGCGCATCGCGAAGCCCCGAGGGCTTGCCGGATGCGTCAAGCGGTTGATGGCAAACTTCGCAATTCGAGCGATGCAGCACGACGGTGCGCGGTCCGGTGCAGGCCGCGCAGGCGGCCAGCAGGACCAGTGTGCCGCGCCAGCGCATCATGGCCGGGCCAGCGTGACACGTACGGTCGTCGCGGCGCCCATTCCATCGCCCTGGGCGACGCTGCAGGTCAGGTCGGCCTTGCGCCCGTACAGATCGGCGATCGTGTGTACGTCCGGTTCAGCGGGGTCGTTGTAGCTTTCTCTGATCGGAATCGGGAAAAACTGCACTTCGATCCAGCCGTCGGATGCGACGCTGTACTGCATTCGGTCTTTTGCTGAGCCGACGACGACATCGCTCGGTAGCGCAATCGTACATTCGGTGTTCAACGACAGTTCGAGGCCCTTTGCCCGGATGGCGACCATGACCCAGACGCCGCCCTGCGCCTGTTCTGGCATCGCCACACGATCGCCGGCTTCGAGGCGGTCGAACAGTTGCTCTTCGTAAAAACCAAGCTCGAGTTTCGGTTCGCCCTGCGGCTCGTACTGCACCGTGGCCGCGGCCTGATCCACGACCGGGTCGATATAGACGACATCACCGCTGCACCCGGTGGTGCAGACTGTCGCTGCGAGTATGATCGGCAACCATATCGCATAACGCTGCGCCATCAGCCGGCTCCCGCGCGAAACGCCGTGTTTGCACACGGCGTCAAATCTTCAGAAGATCAGATTGAACTGCAACCCGACGGTCAAATAGCCTCCGCCGACTTCGTACCCCGGATAACCAGGCGTCAGGATTTGTGGATTGCGAACGAGGTCTTCGAGTTCGCTGAGCGCCTGGATGGGCTCATCGAACTCGGCGTCCGGATATCCGTCGGCGTCATTGGTCTGGCTGAGAATCCGTTGCGAACTCTTCGCGGTGTGCGTCGTCTTCAGCATCTGATACTGCAGATGGACGCCAGCGGTTGCAAAGCTGAGAATCTGATACTGCAGGTAGCCGCTGACCATATGCGTGTCGGCGTCAAGGATGTTGAAAATTCCATTTTGTTCCGGCACCGGGTTCGGATCGAACTGGTAGCCTGCGGACGCGATAATCTTGTCCTTTTCGTAGGCGATGCCGAAGCTTGGCGCGATAATGTCCTTCAGCTTGTTGTTCTTGTCGTTTTTGTCCCAGACGCTTATCGAAATGTCACTCGGGATCGCCGAATCGACGAGGCTGCAGATCATGTCCTGGGCCGTATCCCCGGAAACAAGCGAGCCAAGGTCGATCGAACTGAGGATGTCGCCAACCAGCTCATCGAGATCCTGAAATGTGTTGACCAGATCGCAGGCGCTTTGGGCTAACGCGGTTCCGCCAATGTTGGCCTCGATGGCGAATGGCGGAATGTAGCGCGACCATTGCTTCCAGGTGACGTCGGCCATGACCGACAGGCCGTCAAGCGGGTAGAACGCGAATCCGCCGGCCACCTGCCGTGGCGTGAACAGGCCCCCGGCGAGGATTTCGGCCGGAATCGTGCGCGTACCAAATGCCGATTCGAGCAACAGGTCGACCTGCGCGTTGATGTCGACGCGCTGTTCGTTACGGAAGCGGACGCCAACGTCGACCCAGTCCGTCGGCGAGTACTGAATACCGGCAATAGGCGTGATGGTGATCGGCAGATCGACCTTGCCGTCGATATAGAACAGGATGTCCTGAAAGTTGGGATCGGGGCTGAGAATATTGCCGATCGAGAACTCCGGCGGCAGGATCGTCGTAATGTCGACGTTGGCATTGACGTTGACCAGGATGTCTGCGCCGACGCCGAGGCGTAGTCCCTCAATGACTTCGATGGCGCCGGCGGCGTCCACGACGATGCGATGCGGAAAATCGTCGTATTCCAGAAAATACGGTGTTGTCGGGCCCTTGATGCGCTGATAGAGGATCGGCCCGAACGGCACGAAAATACCGATGCCCGCCGCAGCGAATGCTTCCTCCGGGTTGATGGCCAGTGGCATGGCCATGCCGATCGTTGCACCGTGCAGATCGCGTGGATTTTCGGCGCCATCGATGCTGCGCTGATACAGATCCTGGACGGCCTGGCGCAGCCCCTTGGTATCCGCGGTGCCATTGACGCCATTGACGTACTGGTTATAGCGTTCGATGTCGCTTTCGCAGTCGTCCTGGTTGCTCGCGGACGCGCAAGCCGTCGCCATGTCGATGGGTTCGAATGCGCTGAGGTCGAGGAGATCGGTGTTCTCATCAGGTTGATAACGGAGCAGCGGATGTGCGTATACATACGAGAACGACACGTCACGCCGCTTCTGCTTGATCAGGCCGGCCGGATTGTAATAGACGGATGATGCGCCCTGGGCTCCGCCCGCAAGGGCATTGCCGCGGCCGATGCCAGCGCTGTCGAAGCCGATGATGTTCCAGGGGTTTGCGAACGTACTGAACGGAAACAGGCAAACGCCGAGCGCCAGAACAGTCGCGAACAGTTTCAGTCGGGGCATCACGAAGAAACTCCTCTGTGGTGCAGGGGCAGGTCTACAGGTACGCAGAGCGCACCGGGTCGACGCAGGAATTTGCCTGTGCCGACTGGCATAAAGGTTAGCCGAATTCCATTCAACTCGCCAACGGCGCCGCCGCCTGGTATCAGGTAGCGCGCTGCATTTCGACACGGTGTTTGCGGGAGGTGAGCCGGCCGGCCTGCCGGTGGCGGCGTTCCAGTGGGCGGCCCATTGTCGTCTGTGCTAAAATCACTTGTTCAGGTGCGTGCGCTTTGTGATCGCGTGCGCGAAATGTGCAATGTTACAGTCACGCCGAATCGCGCCGCAGCGGCCGAGAAGCCGCAAGACGCGCGGCGTGCAGCCCAATTCTACGACAGGCAAGGGGTTTCCATGTCCGTTCGGATTCGTTTGCAACGAAAGGGTCGCAAGAAGCGCCCGTTTTACCGTATTGTTGCCGCTGACCGGCAGGCGCCGCGCGATGGCCGGTTCATTGAATTACTCGGAACCTACGACCCGCTGCAGGATCCGCCCGCGATTCGACTCAAGCAGGATCGTGTCGACTACTGGCTGTCTCAGGGTGCGCAGCCGACCGATACCGCGGAGCGCCTGATCACCGCCGTGCGCGAGGGTAAGGAGCTGCGTGCGCGCGAAAAGCCATCGCATCGTCGCCGCAAGGCAGAAAAGGCTGCCGTGCGGGAAGCCGCTGCAACCGAGGCGACTCAGGCGTCTGAGCCTGCTGCTGAGGAAGCTCCGGCCGAAGAAGAAGCCTGAGCCGGTGCCGACAGACCGTCGGCGTACCCACCCGGATGATCTCTGGCTGGAGATCGGGCAGATCGTACGTCCCCATGGACTACATGGGTCTCTTCAGTTTCGTTCCTGGAGTGGCAACCTCGATCCTGTGGATGCGGGGCAGGAGCTGCGGCTTGTGCTGCGCAGCGGGGAAGAGATCGACATCCAGGTTCAATCGATGCGCCCGTTCAAGAAGGGCGCGCTGCTCGATCTGGCCGGCGTGCGCACTGTCACCGAGGCCGACAGACTGAGGCAGGCGCGTGTCCTGGTGCCGCGCGGTGTGCTTGAGCCGCCGGGCGAAGACGAGGTCTTTCTGAACGACCTGCTCGGTCTTGAGGCCGTGCTGCCGGACGGAACCGTCGCGGGGACCGTCCACGACGCGGTTGACACGGGTCCCGTATTGACGCTGTTGATTGATGGCCCGTTCCCGGGTGCGGTGCCGTACCATCACGAATGGGTAGGCGATCCGGATTTCGACGCCGGCCGGCTGCCGTTGAAGCGGAAGCCGATTGCCTGATGCAGATTGACCTGTTTACGCTGTTTCCCGCATTTTTTGAGTCGCCGCTATCGGTCAGCTTGCCGGGGCGAGCGATCCGGGATGGTGTGCTGGCGGTTCGGTGCATTGATTTTCGTAAATACGCGACCGATCGCCATCGCACCGTGGACGACACGCCCTACGGTGGTGGGCCTGGTATGTTGCTGCGACCGGAGCCAATCGTCGCGGCGTTCGAGGACAACCCGTTGCCGACCGGCGGCCGCAGAATCTATCTGACACCCTGGGGACGCCCACTGCGGCAGCCGCTGGTCGAGGAGCTCGCTGCGCTGCCGGCGCTCCAGATGCTCTGCGGTCGATATGAGGGCGTGGACGAACGTGTTATCGACGGCTGGATCGATGACTGCATTTC
>RFIY01000292.1 GCA_003695505.1 Candidatus Dadabacteria bacterium
ACGCTGGATGCGATCCGCAAGGTCGCGCCGAATGATCCGCAGATTGTGATTCTTGCCAGCCAGATTCCGAGCCAGGCTGCGCCGGCATCACGACCGGCACCGCCCGCGAAGAAAGCCGCCGCGGCACCGAAACCCGCGCCGAAACCGGCAGCAAAACCGGCGCCAAAGCCGGCGTCCCGGCCGAAGGCGAGCAAGCCGACCCCCCAGCAGCAGGCAGCGGAGTTGCACAAGAAGGGGCTGACCTACTACCGCAAGGGGTACCTGCGCAATGCTCAGCGGGCACTGGAGCAGGCGACGCAGCTCGATCCCAAGAACGATGAAATCTGGGTCGATCTTGGCCGCGTGCTGGTCGAGCTGGGCGAGGACCGTCAGGCGATGAACGTCTTTCTGTCTGCCGGACGCCTCAATCCAAAGAACCCGCGCGTCTGGAACAACCTGGGTTCCCTCTATATGTATCAGGGGGACATGGAGCGAGCGCGCAAGGCGTTTCAGACGTTTCTCGACCTGGTTCCGAAGGATTCCCAAGAGGCGCGAGAGATTCGCCGGGTGCTCGACAATCTTTAGTGATCCCGGCGCTTCGGGACGGCTCGCGTCAAATCATCAGCGATAGTCGATGTAGACTGGCGAGGACCAGGCGCGCTCTTCGTTCCAGCCAAGGCACTGGTCGTCGGGGTCGCTCGTACAGGCGTGCCAGTTGCCGTCTGGATCCTTCATCGGTGAACCATTGACCGCCAGTGTCGGAACCTGGATGGCCCGGACATAGTAGAGTGCGTCCCGGCCACCTGCGACGAACGTATCGTCGGTGACCGTCACCGACATGGTCGGCGACGGGTTGCCGTCGGCGTCACGGTTCGGGTTTTCGATGACTTTCCAGGGATCTTCGATCAGCTCCCCGATCGACTCATCGGGACGGACTTGCGGCGTGATGCGCACGATCTCGATCCGGTCGATGCCGACGCGCTCGTCCTGCGGGTTGTAGCAGTCACCGTGGCAAAGGCTGGTCAGAATCTCGCTGCCGAAACGGTCTGCCGTGGATTCGCTGCAACCAGGTGCATCGATCGGGGCGCCCCAGGCTTCTACGCGCAACACTGGATGATCGGTCGTCGATTCGAGTTGGCCGCCCATCGGTACTGTGTGATTTCCGACGGATACGTTGAACCACAGCGAGATTCGCGGACCCGAGGTCGCATAGACTTCGCGCCGTTTGAACGCGGCCCAAAGGTCTTCCCGACTCAGCGACTTCGCATGGACCGCTGCCAGGCCTCCGGGATACAGATACGAAGCAAGCCGCTCCCCTTCGACGCGATCGCGACCGAGGGTCAACGGATTGAAAATCGGATTTGTCACCGGATCATCACGGAATACGCTGGTACGGTTGGGGATGTCGGCCTGAAATTTGACTTCCTTGACGTCGCCGGGTGCGCCGTTGTGTGTGTCTGTCGAACCGATGAATCCCCAGATGAAGCGACGCTCCGGCGTGTCACCCTCGAAGCCGCGCAGCGCCAGCGCCGTCTGAATCGCTCCAGTTGGAGTGTAACGCTCGGCAGGCTGGAAGCAGTCGGTGCACTGGTTGCACAGTCCCCAGTCTTCGCGCGAGGCATAGTAGCCCTTGTCGTAGTCGACGAGGCCGGTGTCGCGAGCCGTTTCGGCTTCCTTGGTGCAGTCGGTCACAGTGCCGCCGAGTCGCTGGCACTCACGAAGCGTAATGGCCGCCGCGGCATCGCTGCACATAAAGTAGGATTCGACCGTCTGTGGATCGGAAAAATGACGCACCGGGTTGCTCAGGTCGCGCCACTCTTCGGAGTTGCCATGACCCGAGTAAATTTCGGCAAGAATCTGGATGTCGCTGCCGATCTGCTCCTCGGTTAACTGGATCGGCCAGTCCGCATCCACCGCCTGGACGCCCCAGGCCGTGCCGTGAGGAATGGCCAGCACATCGTATCCCTGATCGGCGAATTCCTCGCGCCAGCCGTTGAGCATACTCCAGAGCTCGCGTGGCTCGTATGCGACGAGATTGCAGGTACCGTCAGGTTCCGCGCCAGGCGGGCAGACCGGGTAACTGGAGAGCCCAAAAACAGTGTCCTCCAAATATTCATTCGCGTAGTCGGGGTCAAGTCTCGTCAGCTCATCGATAAAATCACCAATGTATTTTAGTGCGAGGTTCGGGATGTCGACGAGTGACCACGAGGCGACCGGTCGGGGCGGTACGGCGTCGTTCGCAAAAAAGACATTCTTGTGCCCCCAGCGGTCGGGTACCGTATCCGCCTGCCCCGACGAGGTCCATTCGAATCCCTGGAACACGACGAACTCGGCGTTGCCATTGGCGTCCTGCACGGCATTTCCGAGCGCGTTGCAGGCCTTCACGCTTTCGGTAACCTTTTTCCACTTGTCGCCAATCGTTTCGACCGGAGAGATCCACATCCCCTCTGCGTGTTCCGAGGAGCCCCAGAAGTCCAGTTGTGAACAGATGCGGGCGTAGTCGCAGGCCGCGTCGATATCATTCTTGATGCCGTGCAGGATCTGAATCGCCGCTGCATCGAAGCTCGCCGTCGTATGGACGTGCATATCGCCAAAGAAAATCTGCTTTGTTGCGTTATGCCCCATGGCGGCTGCATCCGAAGACGACTCGGAATCGTCGACACAGCCGCCAACGATTGTTGCAGTGAGTGCGAAGACCATCCAGTGTTTGCGTGCCATTGTGTCCACCTCCATCTGCGGGCAAGCTTACCGTAACAGAATTGCACATAGTGTGCAAATCTGTTAGCGTGAGGGACATGGTACGATCGGGTCAGAGCAGATGAACACACCAAAACGATCCTATATGGCGACGGAAGACCGTCATCGGCATTTGCTGGCGGCGGCGAGCGCTGTTGTCGAGGCGGACGGCTGGTCCGCGCTGACGATGACACGCCTGGCCCGGGAGGCCGGTGTCAGCCGACGGCTGATCTACGAACACTTCAACGACCGCGCGGCGCTGATCGAGGCATTGCTACGCGAACGCCTTGCCGGGCTCGTGGCACGCCGTGACGCCGTTCGTGACAGCGACCTTTCGGTGCAGGAACGAATTGAGCAGGGGCTTGATCTGCTGCTGACCGTGCCGCGCGCCGAGCGTGCGATGATCCGGATCCTCTTCAGTGGCGGCGAATGGAACGGGCCGGAGTTCGAGCGCCTGCGAGTCGAGCTGCGCGAAGAAATGATCGGGAACTGGGTCGGTATCGTCCAGGCTGTGACGGGACTTGATCAACGCAGGTCCGAGGCGCTGACCTGGGCGCTATTGCAGGCGCTGTGGGGATTTGCGGACGCGATCGATGATGGTCGGATCTCGGTGGATGAGGCGCGTCAACTGGCCATTGCTTTTATCACGGGAGGGTTCCGTGTTGCGTAATCGTAGCCTCTCGCACATATGGCGTGAATGCCTCGTGGCCGGATGCGTCGTCCTGTCGTTCGCAGCCTGTTCTCCGTCAACGGAGAATGAAACGCCTGCATCGCCAGACGCGATCGTCCTGGTGAATGGGCGACCCGTGACACTCGATGACTATGCAGCGGCAATCGGGGCACTTCCCAAGGGGCCAAATGCAATTCGACCCGACGATGAACAGATCGTTCAGTCACTGATCGATCAGGAACTGCTCGTCCAGCACGCGTTGACTCGGACAGACTATTTTCGCGACCCCGTGATTCGGCGTCGGCTGATCCAGTTGCTGATGCGCGACGTGGAGCCGGGGCCGCCAAATGACGCTGAACTGCGGCAATTCTATGACGCACACGGCGCGCAGTATGCGGCGCAGCGGCAGGTTCGTTTTCGACAGTTGCGCTTCCCCGCGACCTTGCCCAGGACAAAGGTGAGACGATTTGTCACGCAGCTTCAGGACGCCAACGATCGTGAGCGTGTCATCGCTTCGCTTGAGCGGATTGCCGCGATTCCGAACCCCGCGCACGATGACCAGGCCTTTTATACAGAACGCCGATTGGCGAGAACCTATGGCCCCAGTTTTGCAGAGGCTGTGCTGCAGCTCTCGCCGGGCGACGTCGCCGGCCCGCTCCGGTCAACGGTTGGCTGGCATGTGGTCTGGGTTCAGGATGTCGCCGCGGGTGCGCCGCGTCCGTTTGCCGATATGCGCGAGACG
>RFIY01000039.1 GCA_003695505.1 Candidatus Dadabacteria bacterium
AGGCCGACCCTGCGCAACTGACGTGCGGCGCAGTGTTCGAGGGTTACATCGATCATATCGACGACGCGGCTCGTATCTGCCTGCTGGGCGACCTCAGGCAGAAAGAGATGGGCCGTGTTGCAGGGAATCGCGATACAATCTGGGTCCACCTGCATCAGCCACGTGATCGATGCCGCCATACCAGAGACCAGTTCGTTGCGACGTTCGTCATAGAGCACCGCGCGGACACGACTTGGCAAGACACAATTGTTGTCGATGACAATGCGCGGGCGCTGCCACTCCTTTTCGGCCGGGAAGGCGCGGAGCAATTCTTCAAAAAAATGCAGCGTGCTGTACGAACCCATCCCACCAAGTACGGCGATGACGGCATCCGAGGCGTCCGACATGTCGATTGGCGTCGTCACGGCGTCGTCTCATCCGTCGCGCGGCGTTGCTGCAGCATGCCGATCCAGAGATAGACGTTCGCCAGTGCAATGAACGTGACGATCACGGCAAAAATACCATGGTAGATGTTCGGGTTGTCCAGTGCCCAGGGCAGGGTGGCGATGATCGCAAAAATCAGCGAGAACTGGGCGCGTCGCCCCAGGACGCTCAGGGCGTCGAGAATCCGGAACAGGACGCTTTTCTGCTCCTGCTGACGCAGGTCGCGCGATACGGCCGTCATGCTGCCGCCAAGGCCTTTGCGGCGGACATACAGGAACTGTGAGCCGATGAACAGGGCGGCAAGCCCGAGTACGCTCCAGGCCAGTGGCGCGGCGATCGGCGCCCAGACCACGGGATGGTCTGCGGCAAATTTCGGGTAGCCGACGGCGATGCCAACGAGATAGGACAGGTAGATCGCATTGTCGCCAAAGGTGTCGATCCAGGCACCGAGCGGCGATGCCATGACTTTCGCGCGGGCCAGTTCGCCATCACAGCAGTCGAGAATGGCGGTGACCTGTAACAAAATGCCGCCAATTGCCAGCGATGCAGCCGTGCCGAAAGAAATCGCGAACGCACCGGCCATCCCGACGAGCGTATTGATCAACGTCATCTGATTTGGCGTGATCGGCGTATCGGCGACAAGGCGGCTGATGTGGATCGAGATGCGTTCATTCAGAAGGCGGGCCACCGGACTCGAATTTGGCGATTTTGCGTATCGAAACACGAACGTCCGGGCGTGGCGCAGATCGTCTTGCGACCGAATCGTGACGGCAAATGTTCGCGCAGGCGGGGCCCCCTCGGGCCACAACGGCACCGGGTCCGCACCTTTCTGGATTCGGCGAACCTGCTCCGCCCCCGGGACGTAGACGTCACCCGAGCTGTCGAGCAGCAGTCGCCAGACGTTGGTCGATAGCACCACGTCGGCTGTAGCCTCGAGTCGTGGGCTGGGGGGGGCTTCCTCTGCAGCGGCAATCGCGACATCGACCGAACGCAGGCGCCAGTCGCGTCGGCAGGCACGGACGAGCGCGCTGGCCACGGAGCGCTCGCCGCGAATGCGGATGGTCTCGACGCCCGCCTGGGCCGCTCCGGCGCAGAGTCGCAACGCAATGCTGTTGCCGGCGATGGTCCACTGCCAGACGTCCTGTTCCGGCAATGTGATGTAAAGCGGTAGGGTCACCGAAGCGGCTCCTGTGGCATCCGCGGGCGTGATGTCTGATCAGTCCAGCAGTTCGCGGATCTTGCGTGTGACCTGCGCTGCGCGCACGGGCTTGGTAATGTAGGCGTTTGCACCGAGACGAAAAGCCCGATTGCGGTCTTCCTCGCCGCTTTCGGTCGTGATCACAACGACGGGCGTGTCTCGATGTCGTTCATCCTGGCGGATCAGGCTGACCAGCTTCAGGCCATCCATCATCGGCATGTTGATGTCTGTGATCACGAGATCATAGACCTTTTCGCGGATCTTCTGCAGCCCCGCGATCCCGTCTCCGGCTTCGTCGATGGTCAGGTCGCCGATTTTGCGAAGCGCCATGATCAATAACTGGCGCATGGTTGGGGAATCTTCCACGATCAGCACGTTGCGCGACATCAGGAGCAGGCTTTCGGAAGAATGTCAGGATTTGGTCAGCAGGTCGATGAATCCCTGCATCGTCGACAGCTTTCGTTCGCTTTCGGTATAGAGGCGCGAAGCGAACACGGCAGTGGCGGCATGGCCCGCAAGGAGATGGAACAACTCGCGGTCGACATCGAGGAATCGCGGTTTTTGTTGCAGCAGTCGGAAAATGACGATGGCGCCGATCGTGTCATCCTTGATCTGCAACGGAATGACCGCGAGCGGTTGCTCCAGATCTGCTTCGGGCAACGCCAGACGGTCTTCGAACAGTGCCATTTCGGCGCCTGCAACGGCCTGGCCTATGTCTCCTTCACCGAGCTTGACCTTGGGGAACTTGTCCGTGTCCAGCCCTTCTGATGCCACCGCCTGGAGGGAATCGCTTTTGGATTCGTACAGGTACACCGCAAATAACTCGGCACCGATCAGATTGATGACGATTTCGAGGATGATCTGGAGGACCTCATCGAAATTGAGTGTGCTGTGCAACTGATAGCTGGCGATGTACAGATTGGCGAGGTTATTGTTTTCTTCCTCGACTTCCATGTACCGCTGGAGAAAGTCGCGGTTTTCTTCTTCGACTTCCTCGATGCGTGACAACAGACTGTTGTATTTTTCTTTCCAGGAGGACAGTTCTTTTTCAAGAAATGCGACACGGTCGTCCGCTGGCGCGCCAGCTCCGCTTTCGAGCTGGGATTCAACCGAGGCCAGACGATAGCGGAGGCGCTGGTTTTCCTGGATGACTTCCCGGAGGAAATCCGCGCCCCGATTGAACATGCGCAGAAAGTCTTCTGCCGCCCCTTCGTCCAGGGGCTGCGGGTCTGCGTCGCTCGTTCCGGGCGCTCTGGTTTGTTCTTCGCTGTTCATGCACCGCCTCGATGCCGCAAAGGCCTTGCAGAGCCTCGCGAACCGAACATGAGGGTTATTTCTGCGAGAAAATTCAGCAAGATCACACCTGCCAGCCTAACATGGGCGTCCCGTTTCGATCAACTGGATGGGGGCTTGCGCGGGCCGGCAAGACCGCGCATCCATTGCTCGAGAAAACCGCCCATCGTTGCCGCTGTGTAGACGTGGTCGGCAAGATCCGCCTCGACGATCGACTGCGGCATCCCAAATACGATCGCACTGGCGGGGTCTTCCGCGGCGACGGTTCCGCCGGCTTCGCGAACGACCCGCGCCCCGGCCGTTCCGTCGTTGCCCATGCCGGTAATGACGACAGCAAGCGTCTGCGGGCCAAATTCCTGGGCAGCGCTTTCGAACAGACGGTCGATTGCAGGAACATAGCGATCGTCGGGCGAGGCCGGGCGGACCTGCCAGCGTAGTTCCCGGCCCCGGCTCAGGGTCGTGTTTGCCCCACCGGGGCAGACGAATGCTGTGCCGGCGCTGACCCGGTCGAGATCCTGAATTTCACGGACCGGAAATGGAAGGGTGCGGTCGAGGCGTTCGGCAAATGCGCGGGTGAAGCCGGGGGGCATGTGCTGGCAGATGACAATCGAGGCCCAGGGCTCGAGCGTGACGTTTTCGAGGATCTCCGACACCGTTCCGGGTCCGCCGGTGCTGGAGCCGATGCAAATCAGTTGCCGCGGCGCTTCGTAAACCTCCGGCAGTGCCTTGTGGATTTCGCGAGGGGCCTGGAATGCTGGCGGCGCGGGTGCTGTCTTGCGCAGATGCAGGCGCGGAAGATCCAGCAACTGAATCTTGTTGCGGAGCTGATCTTCGATCTCCCAGATGCGGGTACTTGCCGTCCGTGTCGGTTTCGATACGAAATCAAGAGCGCCGAGATCGAGTGCTTTCAGGACGTTGGCTTCGTCGTTCTGTCCGCTGACCACGAGGACCGGCGTGGGCTGGCGCGCCATCAGGAGCCGTAAGAACGTAAAACCGTCCATGCGCGGCATTTCCAGATCGAGAAAGATCAGATCCGGTTGCTCGCGGAAGGCCATCTGCAGCCCCTCATCGCCAGCCGAAGCGGTCAGAAAAGTAGCGCCGGGCAGGAGGTCGGCCAGCATCTGGCGCAATGCGCGACGCGAATACGCCGAGTCGTCGACGATCAGGATACGCAGTTTGCGGTCTGCCCCGGTCATCGCGGCTTCCTGTAGCAGACATGTCCACCTCGCTGCTCTGCCTGGAAGGGGTGCTCAAGGTTGAGCAGACTTTCCGCATGGCCCAGTAACAGAACACCACCCGGCTTGAGCGCGTGCCACATGTTGCGAACAGCGCGCTCCTTGGCTGCGCGATCGAAATAGATGAGGACATTCCGACAGAAAATGGCGTCCGCGGGTGGCAACAGCGCGAGGCTGTCACTGTTGACGAGATTCAGCGTCACGAACTCGACTCGATCCATCTGTTCCTGATGGATCTGCCAGCGGCCGGGAGCGATCTGGTCGAAATATTGCGCGCGAATGTCCGGGGACAGGGTGCGGAACGCATTTTCGCGGTAGATTCCTGTACGGGCCTGCTCCAGGGACGGCGCGCTGATGTCCCCGGCGATGATCGTGGCGCGGTTGCGGCCGATCCCCGCGCGATCAAGGAGGATCGACAGGGTGTATGCTTCTTCTCCGGTCGAACAACCGGCGCTCCAGATCGTCGCCTGGCCCCCGGATGCATAGTCCGGCAGTCCCGGCAACAGATCGTCCAGAAAATATTCGAGCTGGCTCAGTTCCCGGAAAAAGTAGGTCTCTCCGGTCGTGATCGATTCGATAAGGTGCTGTGTGATGGCCTCGGCATCGAGATGATAACGGAGTCGTTGATAGTAGTCTCCCAGGTGCGGGCAGCCCGCCGCTTGCGCAAGTTGCTGGACTTTGCGTTCGTAGATCGCCCGGTTTTCGAGATGTAGTTGAATGCCGCTTGCGGCATAGACGTGTTCAGAAATCGCACGGAACCACATCCGGTTCTCGCTGTGACTGCGCAGGGTCCCGGAACTCCCAAGCAGGACGCGCAGATCGGTGTCGGACTCAACCTGCAGTACGGCCGCCAACTGCTCGCGAAACCGCTCGTATCCGGAAAACCAGCGACACGCTTCGTATCGGGCACGCCAGAACTGATCGCGTAGCAGATCGACATCCTCATCCCGTGGCTCGACCGCATTGACCTGTAGGTAGCGGATCAGCTCCGCGCGGATGTCCCCGGACGTTTCCCGCGGCAGCATGGCACGCACGCGGCCGGTATATTCGCGAGCCCGCATCGTACGCAAGAGACGAACGGCTTCGAGCCGCACGGCATCTCCCGAATCTGAAAGGAATTCTGCAGCGGTCTGGATGACGTCAGGGCCAAGTATTCTGGCCAGCGTGGACAGGCCGACGGCGCGGAGCCAGGGTTCCCGATCCAGCAGCAGGGTGCGGGCCTCTCGTTCCAGTTTCTCGTCGGCGATTTCGTGCAGGATCTCGGCGGCCGCAAGCCGAACCTCCGGGTTGCGGTCTGCAAGACCCAGCGCGAGGTACTGGCGCGCGAAATCGAGCCTGTATCTGGCCAGGATGGAGAGTGCGCGGGCGCGCAAATGGGGTTCGGCCCGTTTCCATACACGCTCGACGTGCAGACCCAGTCCGGCGAGGTTCAGGCGCTCGACCAGGGTCAGAAGCGCCTCCCAGTTGCCATTGCCCACGGCCTCGGTTGCCCATGGCAGCAGCGCCTGCATGACGATTTCGCGTTGTTCCGGAAGGATTGCCTGCAATGCCTCGATCAGTTGTTCATCGGCGCCATACCGATCGAGCAGGGAGGGCAGGCGGGCCACCTGCTCCTGAGCACCAACGAGACAACCAGCACGAAACAGGCGCAGATCGTCGCCCTGCTCCTCGGCCGGGATTTGTGAGATGACTTGCCAGTATGCCGGATCTCGGCGACTGGCAATGATGTCGAGGAGCAGTCGTCGCTGCTCCGGCAGGGGCACGAGCTGGTTGACGACATTTGCGAAGTCGGCGTCCGGCAGGCTCGCCAATGCCGCGATGATGTGTGGCTGTGTCGCCAGAAATGGTTCACGGCAGGCGAGCGCAGTGACCTCGGCCGTGTGTCCGGCAAACAGTGCGATCCATACCGCACCCGTGCGGATATGATCCTGCTGCCCGCGAAGCAGGGACAGTGCGTCGTCTCGTGTGATCTGAAGTTCAGGAAAGCCGGCCAGTTGGCAATAATGGCGGATTTCGTCCGGCGGCAAGGCTGACAAGTAGGCGGCTGCATCCTGAAGGCGAAGCACATCCAGTTCGGGAAGCCAGGCAAACACGAAAGGCAGCGCCTCGCGCGCGGGCAGTTCACCGAGCAGATCGAAGAGCGCACGCGTCAGGAGCGTCTGGTCTCTGAGGGGGGTCAGCGTCGAAAGATCGATTGAAATCGGCACGCCGCGCCGGAGCAATTCCGTCAATGCCTGCAAGGTCACGAACTGCTCCGATGGATCTCCCGTGCGTTGCACATGCTGCAGGAGCGCTTCACCCGCCATCGGCACCGCAATCTGCCCGAGCGCTTCGATTGCTGCATGTCGCACGTTGACATCGGGTTCGTCGAGAAGTCGAATCAGGCGCGGGGCGGCAAGAGGCGAGCCAATCGCCGCGAGTACATCGATCAGAAATTTCCGCGGGCCATTGACGGCGTGATCGAGCGCATCAACAACGGCTGGGACGACAGTGACCCCGACCGTTGTCAGAACTTCGATCAGCGCATTGCGCAGAACCGGGTCCTCGGTCTGTAACAATCGATCCAGAACGGCGTCCTGGATCGTTTCGAATGGTGCCCAGGAGCTGAGTTCCTGAATTGCCTGCTTCCGGACCTGCCAGTCCGGTGCAGCAAGGTTGCGCCAGACGCTTGCGGGTATTTCCGAGGTGGCGGGCACGGCCAGAGGCTGCGGAAGCCGGGTTACTGCCCGGCTTCCCGCCGTTTGTTATCGATGTAATCCCGCAACGCATTCAGCAGGAAGGGCTCGACGTCGCGAACCTCCGGGGCGATGCGCTCGGTGAACAACTGGGCACCCTCGGCCAGCTCGTCGGCGAGAATGACTTCAGGGTCGCCACCCGAAACCGCCTCGTCGATCTTGTCCGTATTGTAGAGCGCGATATCCGAAATGATCGTACGTGCAAGCCTGCGCGCCCGTTCGAGGCGCTGCTCATCACCGTCGGCAGGTGGGGGCGAGGCCGGTTCGGGCGTCTGCTCAGCGGCTGGTGGCGCGGGTGCTGTGGATGGGGGGGCTGGCTCGGATACCGCTGGAGACGCGGCAGGGGCAGTCGTATCTGCGGGCGGTGCAGTGGGGGCGGCCTCCTGTGGCTCGGTTGGCGCCGCTTTGGCACCGAGCAGACGGCTGATTTTTTCTTGCAGTTCGTCAGGAATACGGTGCTTCTCAATATAATCGTCGGCACCGTACAGGGAGCTGGGGGGGCGCTTGTAGCGGCTCTCGTCGTAAATGGCGGCAACCAGCACAACGCGCACCCCGGACAATTCCTCATCGCGCCTCACGATTTCGCAAACCTCGAAACCGAACATCTTTGGCAACGCGACATCGAGAATCGCAATCTGAGGTTTGTGGGTCTCGATATACATCAGTGCATCGACGCCGTTGTCCGTGATATGAACTTCTTTGGCAAAGGCGGCCACAGTGCTCTGGATTTCTGCCGCGACGTCCGGATTGGCGTGAGCGATCAAAATAATCGCATCACCAGTGCCGGTATCGTCCGTCGCTGAGGATGGCGCAGGTGCCGCGGCCTCTGCGTTGGGTTGCGGCGCCGCGGGGGCCGGCGGTTCAGGCTGGGGCGGGGCAGTCGGCGCTTCGACCTCGGGCTCCGACAGATCGACATCAAATGGCTCACCGCACTTCTTGCAACGAATGCGCAAGCGAGGCTTGTCGAATTTGGCGGGATCCAGCCGGTAACGGGTGTCGCAATGCGTACAGGCGACAACTTTCATGTGTAATCTTCCTCTGGCTCAGGTTCGTTGGAGTCTTCCTGCGATAACGCAGCGCGTTCGCTGTCCTGTTCAATTTCCGGCGCTTTGTCGTCGTCCGAGAAATCACGCAGCAGCCGCTGGAAGCGCGCGATTTCCTCATTCAGGATACGCACGACATCGGATTGCTGCTGGGCGTACTTGAGGTTGGTCTCGGCCGACTGTCTGATCTCGTCGGTGACTTCGAGTACCCGATCGCTGCCAGAGCGCTGTTCTTTGAGGCTGCGAGCGATCTGGCGAACCATCTCGGTAATGCGTTCGATGGCCTGGGTAATCATCTTGCTTCCGGTCGACTGTTCACTGGTGGTGCGACGCACCTGCTGCGCGATGTTTTGCATGTTTTGCGCGGCCTTGCGTAGCGCCTCGGCCTGACTGCCTTGCGCTTCCGTATTCTGAGCAAGATGTGACACCATTTCGGCAACCTGCTGGATGCTCATCGCGACCTGATGACTGCCGCGGCTCTGCTCCGCGGTGGTCTGCTCGATAGAACGCACGCGTTCAAGCACGGATTCCGTGGATGACAGGATCGATTCGAGCGCCTGCTCGGCGTCTTCCGCACGGTCACGTCCCGCCGTGATTGCATCGCGACTCTGCCGCATTGCATCGGATGCGCGACGGCTCTCGGTCTGAACGTCCTCGATCAGTCGTGCAATCGCCTGAATCGAATCAGCCGTCTGCTCGGAAAGCTCCTTGATCTGACGCGCAACCACGGAG
>RFIY01000293.1 GCA_003695505.1 Candidatus Dadabacteria bacterium
ACTCGAACGCGTCGGGCATTCCGTCGCGTTTTTCGTCGAACTGTGCTACAAGAGCCTGACGCCACCCTGGTATTTGAACGCGTGGGCAAGCTCCACCGTCACACTGGTGCAGCGGTGTACGCCACCGATGTTGATCGTACTGTTGACCATGAGCGCAGTCATTTGCGTGCAGATGCTCAATCTGGCGACGATGGTGCGCGCCGATCCGCTCGTCGGCGGACTGATCGGCACCTTCACATTCCGCGAAATCGGACCGGTTCTGGCGGCCGTGCTGATTGGCGCGCAGGGCGGCAGTTTTGTGACAACCGAACTGGGCGCGATGCGGGTCAAGGAAGAATTCGATGCCCTTGACCTGATGGCGGTGGATCCCGTACGCTACGCGGTCGTTCCGCGGTTTATGGGGTTCATCATCGCCACACCAATTTTGTCCATGTTCGCGGGCGTTGGCGGCCTGCTCGGGGCCAGCCTTTCGGTTCGCTTTCTCAGCGATATTTCTCCCGGCACGTTCTGGGGCAGCGTCTACGATTTCTTGCAAATCCGGGACATTCTCAACAGCATTCTCAAATCACTGGTTTTTTCGGGCATCATCGCCCATATGGCCTGCTACAACGGCTATTTCGTACATGGTGGTGCCGTGCAGGTCGGCCAGGCCGCAAACCGGGCCGTCGTCTACGGCCTGGTCTTCGTCATGATGGCCAACTACATCGTGACCAGCGCGATCTACGGCGGCGCTGCCGGACTTTCGAGGTTCTGAGCGATGCTGGCACGCGTGGAGCAGGCGCTGGTGTCTACCGGGGAATTTGTTGAGTTTGCCGGGCGGGCGTTCCGTGTGTTCCTGACTTCCGCGCCCTATCTGACCGAAGTTCTGCGACAAAGCTACCGTATCACGATCGGTACGCTACCGATCATTCTGCTCGTGTCGATCTTCATCGGGGCCAATATGATTGTTCAGGGCTACCAGGTGCTGAAGATGCTTGGCGCCGAGACCATGCTCGGTATGTTCGCGAGTTTCTCGCTCGTCCGGGAAATGGCGCCGGCACTCGGCGGCGCCATGGTCGGCGTCAAAGCCGGCAGCGAGATGGCCTCCGAGCTGGCAACCATGAAGATTCGATCCCAGATTGATGCCATCGACGTCATGGGCGTGGACCCGGTCCGCTTCCTCGTCGTACCCCGCGTCCTGGCAAGCGTGATCGCCATGCCGATCATGACCGCGGTCACGCTCTACGCCGCGATCGGTGCCGGCTACGTCGTAGCGGTCTATCAGTTCGATCTGAATGGCGTCCAGTACATCAGCCAGATCATGGAAAACACAACTGCACATGACCTGTTCGTGTGTATCATCAAATCACTTTCTTTCGGATTGCTGATGGCGCTGATCCAGTGCTACGCGGGGTTCCGTGCCGAGCACGGGCCTCAGGGCGTCGGTCTGGCGACGAACCACGCGATCGTCGCGGGAATCTCGTCGCTCGCCTGGGTCAACCTGCTGATCAGCGCCATGATGTACTGACTCGAACCGGACACTGCCGGTATCGAAACGACCGGAGACAAAGAGGAGCCCAAATCCAATGAACGACAACCGCAAGATGCTGATGCTGCTGGGACTGATGGCCCTGTTTGCGATTGGCGGTTTCACCTATTTCGCGCTGAAGATCGGCGCGCTGAATGTGGGGGATCAGAAAACCTATCGTCTGCGCTTCGAGACCGCCGTCGGCATCCCGGAAAACGCTGATGTCCGCGTTTATGGCATCAAGGTCGGGTCAGTCACCGACCTGAAACTGGCCGACAAGCGCGGCGCCTGGGTCTACATCGGCGTTGAACCTTCCTTCCCTGTGTATACGGACGCGCGCGCCGTCGTCAAAGCCAAATCACTGCTCGGCGAACGATTCATCGAGCTGCAGCCTGGCGAAGGACCCGACGAGCTGCCTTCCGGATCGGAAATCACCGATACCGTGACCCCGATGCGCCTCGAGGATATTGGCGAAATCTTTGGACCGCTGGTCAGCAACATCGACACAGAGCAACTCCAGCTCGCCTTCTCGACGATTCTCGATGTGATCATCGAAAACCGCGACGCCATCCGTGAGGGCGGCAGGGCGTTCGCGCAGGCATTGACACGGATGTCCGAACTGATCGACGATGAGGAAGACATCCAGCGACTACACGCCTTCCTGAATTCGTTGACCGATCTCGTCATTCGTTTCGACCGTATCACCCGCGACAACGAGGAGCTGGTTGGCGAGCTGCTCCAGAATGCCAGCATGTCGATGGAAGACTTGCAGAAGCTCGTCAGGAAGCTTCGTGAGTTCGGCGATGAGTTCCCCGAATACAAGGACGATATTGAAACGCTGCTACGCTCGTCGGCCCGCCTGCTGCGCGATCTTGAACAGGTGGACGGACGCAAAGTCGGCCTGATCCTCAAGAAAATTCTGCAACAGGAAGGTCTGACCTTCAGTGTGCGCGGCTACTCGATGAAGGAACTGCGCGCCCAGATGGATGAATACGAAAAAATCGCCACCGAGGGAACCGATTCCGTCAATCCCGACTGCGAACCGGCGATGATCCGGACCGGAGAGTGCAAGCTCAGCCATTGAGTTCGCTGACCGTCGCCGGCGTCATGACCGGCACCAGTGCGGATGGCATCGATGTTGCCGTTTGCCGTTGCGATGGCAGCGAGCTCGACTTGCGGTTGCAGATTCTGCATCGGGAATCCGCCCCGCTGCCGCAACGTGTCGCCTCCCTGGTGCGCAAGGCGCCGCAGGGACTGACGGGCACTGAATATGCCGAACTCGAATACGCACTCTCGGACGCGATCGCCCAAACGCTCCTGCGTATCAAGCAACGGGAGCAATTCGACCTGGCCGCCGTCCACGGCCAGACGATCTGGCATCACCCCCCGCCAGAGCGGACGCCTTCAACCCACCAGGTGCTCGACCCCCACCGGGTTGCACTGACCCTGCGGGTACCGGTTGTCTGGGACTTCCGGCGGGCGGATGTCGCCGCTGGCGGTCAGGGCGCCCCCCTTGCCCCGGTCGGCCACTGGCTGTTGTTTCGTCAGCCCGACAGGCACATTGCCGTTGTCAACGTGGGCGGCATTGCAAACCTTACAGACCTGCCGGCGGGCGCGGGACTCGAGGCCGTACGCGCCTGGGATACAGGGCCCGGCATGATGGTCAGCGATGCGCTGGCTCAACGTCTGCTGGGACGGCCCTTTGATCACAACGGCGAAGTTGCCGCGAGCGGCCACACGATCGAAGCCGTTGCAACCGGTTTGCTTGCGGATCCGTGGTTTGCCCGGCAACCACCGCGATCCGCTGGTCGAGAACAATTTGGCGCGGCATTTGTCGAGCGCCTGACCGGACATCCGGCGGCACGAAACGCTGCACCGCAAGACCTGTTGCGCACGGCCCTCGCGATCACGGCGCGCGCGATTGCAGGCTGCGTGAACGACCTCGACATCGATGAACTGATCCTGTGTGGCGGCGGCACACGCAACCGGGCGCTCGTGCAGGAACTTGGCACACTGATGCCGGACACATTGGTCGTACCAAGTGACCGCCACCGCATCCCCGCGGACGCAGTGGAATCCGTCTGCTTTGCGGCGCTCGGCGCACTGCGGGCAAACGATGTCTTCCTGGATTTGCGCGCCGTCACGGGGGCATCTATTCCGCTTCGCTACGGCCAGATCTGTGTACCCACCGGCGTGTGAGCAAAATCACAGCGCACTCGCTACAGACCAGATAAATTTATCCTTGTTTTCAGACGTCGTTTGAGCTAAAGTGTCTTGTCAAAATTATGGATACGCATTCCACCTAACCAGGAGGCTGATCGAATGCAACGGAAAAGAATCCTTTCGACTGTCATGGCGCTGACACTTGTCAGTGGTTGTGGCATTGTCGATACCGTCAAATCGAAAATCGAAGAAGCGCTCGCGAATCTGACCGCCCTGAGCGAGGGTAACCTCGAACAGCTCGTCAGCACCACCTCGTCGAGTGCAAAAACGGCTAGCGAGCAGCTGTCCGCGCTGAGCGGCAAGACCGATACCGCCAGCCTGTCTTCGCGGTTCGGCAATCTGACCTCGGGCAAGGGGCGGATGTCGCTGTTGCCCCAGCAGGACAGCAGCGGAAGCTGCGTCACGATCGACCGTACGGTTGAGGACGACGGCACGCGCAAGGCCACCTCGACGTACTCCGGCTGCGACGATGGCCGCTCCGGCATTGTGACGGCGACCATGGAGCAGACGCTCGGGGACAACGGCGAGGTTGCCCAGATCACGCTTGGCGTCGAGTTCGACAGTTATACGGAACAAGACGGCACGGACAGCCGCGTCAAGAACGGATCGGTCGACTGGACGATCAGCTTCCTGACCGGTTTCGCCGGTGTCGTGATTCAGAGCAACGAGCAGACGACCCTGAATGTGCTGCGCGTCAATGAAGCAACCGGCGTGCCCTTCCCCGTCACGGTGCAAAACAACAGCACGATCAGCTACAACATCACACCGGCAGATGGCACGCTGAAGATCGACGGCAGCGGCTCGTTTACGCAGAATGACGAGACGGCAACGCTCTCTTTTGCCGGCGTCATCTTCGATTTTGCCGGCGACGACGCCTGCGAGACGACACCGCGCGAGGGTTCGGTCGTCATGAAGAACGCGCAGAACGAGTCGATCACCGTCACGATCAATGGCTGTGATGATGTCGTCCAGACCAACCCGGACGGAACCGAGGAAAAGCTCGACGCGACGCGGACGAACGCCATCTTTGAGAATACGCTGCGCGCACTGGCGGACTTCCACGAGCGCCTCGGCGAGTTCCGCAACAAGAAACTCAAGAGTTCGGAATGCAGCGCCGACCTGGCCGACGACAAGTTCGAAACCGAGTTCCACGGCAAGAACAGCACCGACAAGGACAACAACGCACCAGGACGGGCTGCAACGATCGTGCTGAACGAGCAGCCGGATACCGGCGGCTTTGGCATTTCGCTTGCGGGTAACGTCCTCAAGGATGAAGACTGGTACGCAGCCACGTTGTCGGCCGGCACCTATGTCATTGAGGCTCTGCCGAAATCGGCCGACGACGTCTGGCCATTCGTCTGCGCCTTCAAACTGGACAGCGCTGGCAAACCGGTCCCGCTCAGCGGCGACACCACCAGCACCGACCCGTTCGATTTCTGTTTCCCCGGAGGTACCGACTTCACGATCGATTCCGGTCAACGCGTACTGTTCCGCGTTTTCGATCCGTTCGAGGAATACTCCTGCCAGAGTTATACGCTGTCGGTCTATGACCCGGACTCCGGCTTCGCACCGCCGGACTTCCCCGCCGGCGGAGGCGATTGTGATCCGTCCTGGATCGGCGACGGCGTATGTGACGACGTATGCGTGCCCATCTGGGTCGAGCAGGGTCTGACGACAGTGGACCAGGGCGACGGCGGCGACTGCGCCCAGGGTGTCGCGGACTGCCCGGTCTTGTATATTGGCGACGGCATCTGTGACGACGCGTGTCTTAAGGTCTGGAACCCGTCCGATACCAACCCGGAAACCGGCGCCAAAGCCGCAACCGACGGCACCAATGTCGACGACGGCGGTGACTGCAGTAGCGGTGCAACCGGCGGCGTGCCCGGAGGCGGCTCGGCATTTGATTGCCCAATGGACTACATCGGCGACGGCGTTTGCGACGCAGGTTGCATCTATGTCTGGGGGCCGAATGCGACGAACCCGCTGGATGCCACCAAGCAAAATGGTCTGACGGATGCCGGTGACTGCCTCGCCACCAATCCCGACATTGGCTGCTCGGCCGGCGATGGTTTCTGTATCATCGATTACCAGTGTGGCCCACCGGCCACTGTTGCCATGACTTGCGGCGAGCTCAGTGGCAGCGGCGGCGGCACTGGCGGTGCCTGTCCGGCGGGCACCAGCCTCTGCCTGGTTGATGCAGCCAGCAGCACGTATGACTGTATCCCGAGCGGCGTAAGCTGCCCGAACTGACACAGTCACGGACTGTATTCGCCAACAGAAAGCCCGCGGCTCCGGCCGCGGGCTTTTTTGTTGTTTCGTTGATGTGGGTCAATGACGCAATTCTGCGGAAACGCTATACTGCCTTAAAACGACCGTTCCTGAGGAGCCTCCGCACGATGTTACGCCGAACTGCGGCCATCGCCACACTGTTTTCCACCTTGGTCCTGCCGGCCTGCAACGACACGCCAGATCCCAACCAGGAGCTGCTCAGCGAAGCACGTGAATGCCTGCAGGTTGCCGAATACGCGTGCGCACGCGACCGCTACGCCCGGATCATCAGTGAAGATCCCGCACTGCAGGACGAAAAGACGGCCGGCATCGCGATTGCGGAATTCGCGATCTGGCTCGAGGATCTCGGGACAACTGTTGTCGAGCTCGCCGAACTGATCGCCGATGCAGGCACCTCGGATCTGCCGCCCGCTCTTGCCCCCTCCCAGGACGACGACGATCTGCGCGGCGACAGCCTGCTCGATCGCTTCGTCTGGAACACCTTCGGCCCGGAATGGGACCGTCTGCAGCGCGTCATCAGCCTCGTCTCAGCCGCAACCGAGATCGACACCGAAGTTGCCTTCACGCGATTGCCCCTGATGCTGGGCCCCGTGCCGCTGATCGTCATCGACGGCACGCTGACCGGCGCCGATTTTCGTCTTCTCGAATCTGGACTGCACGGCGCAGCGGCGATTCTCGCTGGCATGCTGGCCATGGATTTCGAGCTGCCCCTGGGTCCGTTGATCGAGTATGGTCTCGCACTCAGCGAGTGCCGCGAACCGGCCGATGATGTCGAAGCCCGCCGTTGTGTTGGCAAGCTGACGGCGTTCGCGGTCGAGAACAGCGCCACGTTGCTGAAGCCCGAAGAGCAGCGCGGTGCGCACTTTCTGGCGCTCGCCCAGGAGGAAACCGCGCGCTTCTACGAAGCGACCAATCTGTTCTTCGAAGCACTGTCGTCGGAGCCCACCTCCTCGGAAACGCGTTTTTTGCAGTGGGAGCCGCGCCCGGCCGGTGGCGCCTTCGTCGTCGCACGCTACGGGGAACTTCCGCTGACCATTCACGACGTCGCCCAGCTCATCCAGGGTACAACGACGATGGAGCCCCCATTCGATGTGACCGTGCGGCCGGTGCGGTTTGTCGTGGACGATGAGGTCCGGCTGCTGGGCGACGACATCATCGCCCACCTGCGCACCGGCACCCCGGCCTACCTGCCGGCCACGGCCACGATCATTCCGAGTATTGCCACCGCTGCCGAGATCTTCCTGCAATCCGACGTACTGCTTTACGGTGCTCAGTTTCTGCTCTCGTCGATCGACCCCGAGTTTGCTGAGGTCGCCAGCAAGGTCTTTGAGAATTTCAAAGGCCTCTATACCGACTTTGAAACCGCTGACGCCGTTCACAAGCTGTTCGAGTTCCTGTTTCCGGATTCTTTGCAAATCAGCTATCGAAACTTCTTTGCAAGCGATCAGTACCTGCGCATGTTCGCGCCGAAGGCCGTCAGCAACGGCACCTTTCAGGACACGCCGACCTGGGAATGGCTTGTCGAATGGGAATGCGACGACAAATACGTCGACTTCGCCGGCTGCAAGGCCAATGCGCCATTGCAGGATGCACCGCATTTCGTCAGCACGCCCGTCTCGATGCCTGCCGACGGCGTACCGAGCCGGATCGCTTATGTGGCATTCGAAGATCCGACATTCGACGGTGCGCTGCGCCTGGATCCGTCCGAACTCGACCCAGCACTTCCGGCTGGCGCGACGGCACCGACGCAGGAAACGATCAATCTGCTGATTCAGGAAGTCGGTCGCGAATTTCTCGATCGCCTGGAACCATAGCCGAGAAAACGAACGATCCCCAGGGAGCGCCCCGTCGCCGCACGGACGGAGCAAACACCTGCCGCGCGGACATCCGCGGTCATCCCGGCCCCCAAGCCGGGATCCAGTCGCAGAAGGACCTCCAACCCACGAAAGAGCGCCGGTACCGACAACCCCGGGCGCAGCAGGGTGTGGACCCCGGATATCCGCCTGCGGCGGATTCCGGGGCGACGGGTGTGGGCGTACGGCGGTTTCCGCGATCGCCAGAGCGGCGCGTTGGCGGTGGATTTCGGAGCAGCACACCTCCCGGGCCGGCCCGGGGCGCCGAGCGAGCCGCCCAGTCACGGCCCCACGCCCTTTTCGTCGCCCCGGACCTGATCCGGGGCCCACCGGCCGGCCGAAGGGCGGACAGAATCCAATCCCAACCAACACTCGCCGCGAAGCGGCACGAAAGCCATCATCCCGGCCCCCCGTCCCGCGCAGCGGGACATGGCCGGAGGGGCAACGTCCTCTCACAATGCTGCACAGACCGGAACTCCCACACAGCCCCAGCCTTGCACCCGACTCCAAATGTCACGGAAAATCGGGGTGAGAGGACTTGAACCTCCGGCCTCTGCGTCCCGAACGCAGCGCTCTACCAGTCTGAGCTACACCCCGTAGCCTGATCTTGACAGCAGGAAATGCCGTAATCGACAGCAGCGCCGCACAGACGTGCAACGCGTGAAAAAACATTTTACCTGAATGGACAATTTTCGCACCCGCGTCCCCGCCCCGGAACCATAATCGCAACATGGGTGTCAGATTCAATACACGCCTGCGACGGATACAGGGACGCGGTAGCACAAGGTCTTGTAAATCCGCACGGCGTGCTTATACTCCCTCGGTAAGGAGAAAGAAACGATTATGTGGACAGGACTTGACATTATTCCCGGCAGCCCGGATCTGGTCGCTGCGAACGAGCGGCACCCCGATCTAGCGGCGGCACTGCGTGAACTCGGGCAACGCTATGAAGAAATCGGCGGGGTCATTCTCGTCACCCCGGAATTTTATGACCCTGGAGCGTTTCCAGTCGACGGCAGCGACCCGCTCTACGAAGACCACAGCCATCCCGGCCTGGAAAACGTCGGCGAAGTGCCGGCCCGTCACTGGGATGGGCTGCCGTTTCTCGCGGACACCCTGCAGCGCACCGCGCGGCAGTTTGGTGTACCGGTCGCGCTGCGTGAAACGCTACTTCCGGTCTCGGCGTGGGCGCCACTACGGCTGATGTTTCCGACGTGGGTCCCGATGCCGTTGCTTCCGGTGGGCATGACCGATCTTGGTCCGCAGAATCACTATCGGTTCGGGCTGGCCCTGCGCCAGGCCGCGATCGAAGCACCGAAGCCGATCGCGATTCTGGTTGCGACCAATCTCACCCAACGGCAGGACATGTACAGCCTGGATCGGCAGCGATTGCCGCGCGAAGGTCGGCAATTCGACGAGACGCTGTTGCACGCCTTTGAGACGGGTAATTGGGAAGAGTTCGAACAGCTCGATCCGGTCGTGCGCAGAAAAGCGCGCCCAGATCAGCCCGACGGACGACTCTGGGCGCTGATACGTGGACTGAGTGCCGGCCTGAAGGGCGATGTGTTGTCGTACAAGGAAACGGCCGGCGCCTGGGGGATGGCGGTTGTGCATTACGAACCGCCACGCCAGGGTTCGTCCGCCGAAGACGCCTCGGTCGCTGCCTGATCACCACCGCCCCTGAGTCACTCGGCTCGGGGGCGGTCATGCTTCGCATAAAGGCGGCTCGCGCTCAACCGTTGCCGAACAGTTCCAGTATCCGCTCCGGCGGTCGGCCGATCACCGCCCGATCACCTGAGCGCACGATCGGGCGCTCGATCAGCTTCGGGTACTGGTGCAGGATCTCGAGCCACTCTTCCGCGCTCGGCTCCCGGTCGCCAACGACCTCCTTGAACAGCGCCTCCTTGCGCCGCACCACGTCGCCGGGTTCCATGCCCAGCGCATCCAGCATCGTGCGCAATTCGTCGACGCTCGGCGGCTCCTTCTGATAGTCGCGAATCAACGGTTCGACACCGTGTTCCTGCAGTAACGCCAGCGTCTGCCGGCTCTTGCTGCAGCGCGGATTGTGCCAGATTTCTACCTGGGTCATGCCTGCTTCTTCCTTTGTCTTGCGAGTGGCACTTCAGATGCGAGACGCACCATTGCTTCAGGTCGATTACCATGATGCGAAATCACCGTGTCCTCGCGCAACAGCTACATCGGGAGGTCGTTATGACAGCCATACGTCACAAGCGGGTGTTGATTACAGGCTCCGGACGCGGCATGGGTCTGGCGTTGGCCAAGCGTTTCGCTGCCAGCGGCGCGCAGGTGATTCTCAGCGACATACATCTCGACGCACTGTCCGACGCGCGCAAGCTGCTGCCCGACGCGGAGGCGATCGCCATGGACGTCACCTGCCCTGAAGCGATCCAGGCTGCCCGCGAGACCCTCCATTCGAACGGGGGACCGATCGACATTCTTGTCAACAACGCCGGCGTCGTCTTTGGCGGCGCCTTTGCCGACGTACCGCTGGAGCGCCACCTGCAGACGTTGCGTGTCAATACAGAGGGGCTGCTCGCCGTCACCCATGTATTTCTGCCCGACCTGATCGCACGTCCGGAAGCGCACATCGTCAATATGGCCAGCGTTTCGGGGCTGATTGGCCTTCCGTTCGGCGCCGCCTATGCGGCAAGCAAGTGGGCGGCCATCGGATTCGGCGAGTCGTTGCGCCTGGAACTCAAGGAACTGGGGCACGATCACGTCCGGTTGACGGTCGCGGCTCCCGGATACATCAATACCGGTCTGTTCGACGGTGTCGGCGCGCCGCGCCTGATGCCGTTCCTCGATCCGGACGATCTGGCACGCACCATCGTCCGTGCCGTCAGGTCGAACCGCCCATACGTCTACACGCCGTTGCTGGTTCGACTCACACCGATGCTGAAGGGTTTACTCCCAGTCGACATTCAGGACCGCGTCATGGCTTTCCTGGGCGCAACCACGAGCATGAAGAGCTGGCACGGCGGCTCATCCTGATGCCCAGGGATCAACCCGCGCCACTCGCGGGTTACTCCTCGTAACAGCGCAAGCGGCTGCCGCCGAGCAGCAACAGGGCCTCTGGAACAATGCTGAACGTTGCCGGCAACCGTCCCGGCTGCTCACCGTCGACATCCAGCAGCACGACGTCATCTGAGACCGCCTTGACCACCCGTCCCCGTCGAACCTCGACCCCTGGCACGGACAGGTGCGTGCCGCGATAGACACGCGAAGCAAAGGCCAGCTTTTGCGCAAAGGTCAGATCACCCAGCGAGACGATATCGAAGAGACCGTCACAGGGCAGTGCGTTGGGTGCGATCTGCATCCCGCCGCCGAAAAACCGCCCGTTCGCTACAGCTACGTTGAAGACCTTTGCCACCGGCAATTCCTTGCCGTCGATCGTGATCCGTACCGGCCGATTACGGTAAGCGAAATTGGCGCGAATGCTGCCGATCAGAAAGCTGGCAAACCCACCGAACATCTTGGTCGTTCGATTGACGCGGTCGTCCACCTCACCGCCGATACCGAAACTGGCGATATTCAGAAATCCGCGTGTCGCCTGCTGACCATCATGGTCGATGTATTCGAGCCGACCGGCGTCGATGGCGATCGTCTGGCCGTCGGCCAGATCCTGTAGCAGCTCCGCGGCCTGCTCGATCGGGTCGCGCGGCAATTGAAGTGTACGACGGAAGTCGCCGCCGGTGCCGAGCGTCAGACAACCAAAAACGATGTTCCCGATGCGATCCGAGGCAAGCAGCCCACTGACCACCTCATTGTGCGTTCCGTCCCCGCCGACACTGATCACCGCGCGCCCGGCGGCGGCAGCCTCGCGAGCCAGATCGGTCGCATGCCCGCCACGCTCCGTCAGGCGCACGTCGTGCCCAGGATGTTCCCGTTCGAGCCACGGCGCCAGGATATTGCGCCAGATCCGGCCACAACGCCCGTTCGACGCCCGCGGATTGACAATGAAGACGGCTTTGCTCATGCGAATCCTTCACCGGGTAGCGCCCAGTCGCGCGTCGCAGCCAGCAACCGCAACGCCATGGCCGATGTCAGCGGTGCTCCGTCAAGCCTCATCAGGCCGTCGGGCGCCGGACCGGCGTAGACGGCCGAGGCATCGAATGACAGTTGACTCCAGGGCACGCGCACCGGTCGGGCGTCCCGCGAAAGCGCGGGCAGCGGTTCCGTCAGCTTGTCTTCGAAACCAAATTCACCGCACGCGCGATTCCAGCAGTGCTCTGTCCAGCCGTTCCAGACATTCTGACGCCAACGCAATGTCCAGCGGTCGCGCGGTTTCCAGAGTAGCAACGCCGTCGGCCGGATATCCTCGTACACGAGATGGCGCAGGCGTCGCGCTGCATCATCGGGGTCATCGACCACGACCTCGCCTTCGACCTGCTCCCCCAGCGGCTCGACCGCGAGCCTGACCGCCGTAATCAGCGCCGCTGCCGACCCAACCGCAGACAGAGCGCGTCCAACATGCGGTCCGGCGGCGGTACGCGGCGCCTCACGCATCCGTAGCCATTCTCCGTTGCCAAACAGGCATTCGACGCCGAGGCGCCTTGCGGCCGGTTCACCAAATTCTCGTACCGCAAAACTGCCTCGTGGGTTGATCCAGTTGCCTCCGAGGGTTCCACCGTCGAGATGCCAGGCGCTCAGGGTCAGTTGCTCCGCCCGCAGAGACGCTTCGGCTTCGGCGACAGTCATCGAAGACGGCATCCAGGCTGTGCGATTGCGGACGTCCGCGCCAGCCCAGACCGATGTCGATCCGGGACGAACGACGAGACATGCCGTCTCACGCGGCGCTGCAGGGGTCAGTTGTGACGAAAAGGACCCTCCCGGCAACAGAACGATGCCCTCCTGGCGTGCAAAACGCACCAGCTCCTCAAGCTCCTGTTTGAGTTGCGGCGCAGCCAGAGCCGGCAACAGTCCTTGCGGAGAGGCGCCGCCAAACCACGCATCGGGAGGCAGGGCTTCGTCGGTACGCAATGTCGCAGAGGTCAACGGCAGTTGCTGGAGCAATCCTTCAGTTGCCACGTCAGAGTCCCAACTTTCCGGGGTTTGCAATTTGCTGCGGATCAATCGCATGTTTGGCCAGTTTGAGCCAGGTATAGCCGCCCTGCCATTCACCCGGCAGCCACCGTGCCTTGAGGACGCCGACGCCATGGTGATGCGTCACGGTGCCACCAACCGATGCGACGGCATCAAGCGCCAGACGCCAGACCTCGCGGTAGTGTCGTTCATTCTCGAACCGATCGGGGCGATATCCGGTAAAGGTGAAATAGATGCATCCACCGTCAGGATAGACGTGACTGATATGAGCCATCAGCAACACCTGACCGCGCAGCGCCGCCCGCACGGCTTCGTAGCCACGCACCAGGTCGGCCCACGAAAAGGCCACTTCCATCGTATCGAAAAACGCCCCGGCCTGAACCAGCGCGGCCTGTTTACCTGTGATGCTGTAGCGCTTCTGGTACCAGGCGCGGGCCGGCGCATCTCCAAGCGATAAGCCGCTTCCCTCGAGGAGCTGGTTCGCGGTGTTGTATTGCCAGCGCACGGATTCACCTGGCCCCTCGAACATCAGGACGAGCATGCTGGTCGGGGACAGTCGTTCCGCCAGCGCCTGCGCCGGCCCCGGCGACTGGAGTCCCATCCGAATCACGCGACGCAGCAGTTTTCCACCGGGCAACTCGTGCTGCTGCGCGGTGATGCCCCCGGATACCTGCTCGGCCTCCGGCACGGGCCCCTTGCGGAGACTGCGATGCAGCAACGCATCCAGCGGATCGTAGAGACGCACGGCCGCCGGACGAACGCCGGCCTGCAGGAGTCGGCGCATTGCGTTGACCGCTTCGGCAACCGTGCGGAACGACCACGCGGAAAACAGTCGCGCCTCGGGCAATGGGTCGATCCGAAATCGGACTTCGGTAGCCGCCCCCATCGTTCCTTCACTGCCGGTCAGCAGCTCGAGAAGACCATCATTCGCGCCGTCGCAGGTCAGATCTTCGATCGTCCCGTCGGGCCAGACCCAGCGACAGCCACGCACACGATCTGGAAATGTCCCATACCGTGTACTCAACTGGCCAGCCCCCCGGGCTGCAAGCCAGCCACCAGGAGAACTCATCATGATCGAGCTGGGAAAGTGTCCACACGTATAACCGGAGGCATTGAGGCGGTCTTCCAGTACCTGGCCGTTCATACCGGCTTCGGCAATGGCGACGCCGTCTTCGCCATGAATCTCCAGCTTCCGATCAAGAAACTTGAGATCGACGACCAGCCCGCCGCTTTCCGGCACGCCGCCCCCAACAACGCCGCTACCGCTGCAGATTGGCGTCACCGAGACACCGTGCTCGCTCGCGATGCGATACAGTTTTGCAACGGCCTCCGTTGAATCCGGCCACGCGACCACGGCCGGCAGATGCTCGATCGGTCGCTCCCAGTAGCGAATCTGATACAGGGGCCAGCAATCCCGACTCCACGCACGCCGCGCGCGCAGGTCACTGGACTTGCGAATTTCGGGTGCTTCTCGGTCAAGCAGATGTAGCAAATCGGTCATGCTTTCAGTCTACCGTGGTTCATCCCGGTTACAGTTCGGCACGGCGTCGCGCGCACGCAATGCCGTGCATCGGCTTACTCCGGCGCCGTAGAGTCAGACGGGGCCTGATGACGCAGCCAGGCGTCCACAAACGGCTCCAGATCGCCGTTGAGCACCGCATCGACGTTTGATGTCTCGTAGCCGGTTCTCAGATCCTTGACCATCTGATACGGCTGCAGGACGTAATTCCGAATCTGGCTGCCCCACTCGATCTTCTTCTTGCCGGCATGAAATCCTTCGAGGCGCTGTTCGCGCTCGGCCCGTTGCAATTCGTAGAGCCGGGCCTGCAGCAGCTTCAGGGCCGTCGCCTTGTTCTGGTGCTGCGACCGCTCGTTCTGGCAGGCAACGACGATCCCGGTCGGGATATGCGTGATGCGCACGGCAGAATCGGTCTTGTTGACGTGCTGTCCGCCAGCGCCACTCGAGCGATAGGTGTCGATGCGCAGATCCTTGTCGTCGATTTCGATCTCTTCGTCGTCCTCGATTTCAGGCATCACGAATACCGCTGCAAAACTGGTGTGTCGGCGTTTATTCGCGTCATATGGGCTGATGCGCACCAGACGGTGGACGCCTGACTCACTTTTGAGGTACCCGTAGGCGTAGTCGCCTTCGACGCGAATCGTCGCGCTCTTGATGCCGGCCTCTTCGCCGGGACTCTCGTCAAGCAGACTCACCGAAAACCCACGAGATTCGGCATAGCGGATGATCATCCGCAGCAGCATTTCGGCCCAATCCTGCGCCTCCGTGCCGCCGGCGCCCGCCTGCACGGTAACCAGGGCGTTCAACGCATCGTGTTCATCGCCCAGCAGGCGTTCGAACTCGAAGCGATCCAGATCCTGTTGCGCAGCCTGATAGATCTGCTCGGCGTCGGACAGCGCTGAGGCGTCCCCGGCCTCGCGGGCCAGTTCGAGCATCACCTCGGCGTCGTCCAGCGCTGACTGGATGCGCTCGAAACGTTCGAGCGGCGCGCGCAGCCGCTCGATCTGCTTCATCACCTTTTGCGCAGTCTCCTGGTTGTCCCAGAATCCCGGCGCGGATGCCTGCCGTTCGAGCAATTCGATTTCTTCT